>JAGQPK010000502.1 GCA_020426755.1 Planctomycetales bacterium | reverse complement strand
TCGCGACGGCAATGAACTTCGCGTGGTGGTAGGGAGCCCGGCGACGGGATAACAATCGTCGGGCTCCCCTTGTTGGTGACACGACGGGACTAAAATCGCATTTGATTCTGCGCTGAACGGCGAATGGACCAAGGCCCATGTGTTTGTCGTGGACGTCACCGGCCCCACGGCCGGACAGGTCGTGGATTTGGGATGCGGCTTGATTCCGAGTTGGTCGCCGAACAATGAAGAAATCGCCTTCATGTTGCATCCAAATAATCCCAATCAAGAGCGCGAAGGAATTTGGATTATGAAGGCCGATGGCACGGGGCGTCGGCGGCTGACCGACGGCGCGATGCCCACGTGGTCGCCACGTCGCAATGAACTTGCCTGCGTTAGTGGATGGAGTTCACCGCGCGATATCTTTCTGGTGGACGTCGATACGGGAGCGAAGACTTGGCTGTTTCCCGTGGGGAATGTAACGGCTAAGAGTCGTTTAGCTTGGTGGCCGGATGGTGATCACATCGTGTTTGCACCGATGAAGCCGCAAGGCAATGAAATGTTTTGGATCGCTAGCACCGTAGGGGCGGACCGAGCCATTCGAACCCTGGGGAAGATTTCGGAGCCGAACTCGCCAATCACGAATTGGGGCTATCCGACCGTTTCACCAGATGGCAAGGAATTGGTATTTCCACTATTCTCAAAGACAGCCCCGCTCAAGTCGCTTTGTCGATTGAGCGTGGAACCCGGAAGTTCCCCTGTCACGGTAGCGCTGTCGGAGGCCATCACGTCGCCCGGAAATCCGGTGTGGGCGCCAGATGGCCAGCACTTAGCCTTCATTGTTCAATAACAACGTCGACGTGTTGCCGCAGCGCCTCGAACAGATTCTCACGCGAAATGTTCGGAGGATAAACATGACCTACTGGTCGTCTCGCAACATCTGCACTGATACCTGTGGATGTTGGCGCAATGCTAGGTTCTATGTTGCCCTCTGGCTTACGGTGACGATCGCAAATCTCGTTTGCACGATACCGACCTATGCGCTGACGCAGGACGAGCTGGATGCCCAGCGTGCATTGTGGGACGCACAATCCGCGACGGACTACGACTACGTCTTACAGCGCGAATGTTTCTGTCTTGATGAAGCGCGGCGGCCCGGGCTGGTTCAGGTTCGCCAGGCCGAGATTGCCTCGGTGGTCGATGTCGAAACGGGACAGCCACTCGATGCGAAGATCTACCGCACCATCGACCAACTGTTCGATGAGTTACAGCGAGCAATCGATCTGCCGGCAGACGATATTCAAACGGAGTTCGACGCCGCGATTGGATATCCGACGTCGTTACGGATCGATTTTGATTTTGGCATCGCGGATGAAGAGTTGGTTTACCACGCGCGTGAGTTTCGGACGATTACGGTCGCCGGCGACTACAACCACGATGGTATGCTCGATATCGATGACCTTGAGCTGCTAACGAACGCGATTAATACCGGCAGTCCTGACCGGCAATTTGATGCCGATCAATCAGGTGCCATTGATCGACTTGATCGGTTGTATTGGGTTCGCGAGCTGAAACGGACGTGGATAGGCGATGCCGATCTAAACGGCCAGTTCGACACACACGATATCGTGACTGTGGTTCGCACGGGCAAGTACGAGTCCATCGAGGCTGCCACGTGGACGCAAGGCGATTGGAACGGCGACGGCACATTTGGTAGCGGAGATTTCGTCGCCGCGTTTGACGACGGAGGATTCGAACTGGGAACGCGGGGCAGCGTAGTGGCCGTGCCCGAGCCGAGTGCGATCGTTCTATCATTGACGGGGTGTCTGTTGGGACTATGTTCTCGATATTGGACGCGGCAGCAAGTTCGCCGAAAGGCGCCAGCCGCGGTTCTTGGCACTGGCTGAATTGGCGCCGGGTCAGAACCGACGCTAGCGCGTTGCGGCGAACTACTCGTCAGCCAGCGCCGAACTATTCGTCGGACTGAGCCTAACTACTCGCTAGTGCCCGAGCTAGATCGCGAATCTCAGTCAATCGTTGAAGCTGGTTTGGCGTCCAATGTGCCGTCGCGCTACGTGATGACTCGCACGCGCGTTCATCTCCCAGGCCTGTCGAACGCGTTGCGCGAATTCGCGCCAGCATCGCATCGCGGATTGTTGCGGCGTCAGAAACTCCCTCGATGAAGCCCACGTGCGCACCGGTCAGCGCGCCGGTGCCGTCTGCGCTGATGCCGCCACCACCCGCCGTCTCAATCACGATATCCGAGATGCCAAAGTACCTCTGCAACGGTCCTTGACGAACGCTGACATTCTGAATGTTCTCGTAGGTAATCGTTGTTTCCTGAATCGTCCAGATGCCGCGGCGGATGCGCACGCTGCGGTCCGAAAAGACATACCAAGTCGTATCGTACCGCAAGTGCAAGGCGACATAGGCGGCGATATCAGGCAAGATGATTAGCGCCCACGCCAAGGGAGTAATGATGATGCCGAGCCAAGGCACAGCGATCAACAGCATGATCCAGAGACCGGTCAGAAGCAGGTCGATGATGGCCAGGCCAATCCAGAACTGCAACGTTAAATACCGCAAGAAGCCTACGTCTGGGCGACGTATCTCAATCGTCTCACCGGCCGCTGCCGGCAGTGTGGGCGAATCACGTGGCACCTTGAACCAAGCAGCCAAGATGCCCCATGTGCCCTCATAGACCCACTCGCAGGCCCGATCTACGTGCTTCGACATTTAGGCATCCTTCGACGAGCGGTCAACCAGCTGGGCCAGCGCATCACGAATATCGGTCAGTAGTGCCAGCGCGTCGTCGTTCGCCTGATTACCGCTGCTGGCCTCGTTTGCCTCTCCATCCCCGTCGCGTGAGCCGCGCATCCTTGCATACAAGAAGTCGCGGAGCGCTTCCGCTTCAAGCACACCCTCGATAGTAGTTTCTGGCGTTGAGTTGCCCGACGCGGTTTGCACACTGATGCTGGCGAGGCCAATCCACCGCTGCAAAATGTTGCGAGTTAGATGAATGTCTTGGATACGCCGGTAGGTGAGGTACACCTCGCGCCGGAAGAGCACACCCCATCGTACCGAAATCCCCTCGTCATCAAACTCGTATCGCAAAGTCGCGTACTTGCAATAAAGCGGAATGAACGCGAGCGGAAAGAATGGCCCCAGCAGCGCCGAACAGATGCCGTAGTACGTCAGCAGCACTCGGTTCGGGCGAGTTGTTTCTTCTGGTCGAAAGGTCGGCGAAGGCGGCGCCGAAGTGGCAGTTGAGTCGACCATGGTTCACCGTCGTCATGGATGGTAATTGTAAAGGACGGTTTGTATTCGTTCAGAGTTAGAGAATCTTGAAGCATGTGCGAATTGTGCGCAGCATCGGTTTCGCATGTGAGTCGTGTTGTGCGTAATCGCACGGAGCGCGCGAGCGCCCATGTCCTCGCGCTTTTGCTGCGCGATCGCAGTTCGCATGAATCTGTCGCTCGAAACGCTTGTGCTGTGTGAACTTGCGTCTTCAATTCGGTATGGGGAGCGTGCTTCGGCACGATTGGTGCAAGTAGCAGGCGTCGACTTTGGCAAGGAACTTCGACATACAAGTCAAGGTGCCTCCCGCGATGATAGCTCACCTCCGCTCACGATTTGTAACACTGTGTGCGATCTGCCTTCTGGCCGGTTGCAATTCGGAAGCACCCGCACCCGACACCGCCGATGCGGCAGCCACAACGCCGGCGCCGCACGTCAGCGGCGCGGTACCGGTGGAGGCCACGGGCGACGTTACGACGCTCGTTGGCGAGGAACCCTTGGCGGCGCCCGCGCTGGCAGAACCTGCTGCGACACCGGTGGCCAAGCAGACCGATTTGCCGATTCCGCAGGATCTCTCTCCCGACGATTGGCCCCAATTCCGTGGCGAACTGCGGGACGGGATCGTACGCGGCAAAACGCGCTTGGCTCGAGCTTGGCCGGCGGAGGGGCCACGAGTCATCTGGCAACGAACCATGGGGCAAGGCTATTCGGCACCATCCGTCGTGGGTGACCGGATCTTTGTGAACGACTACGACGAAGCGACGAATGAATGGAAAGTCGTGTGCCTGGCGCTGGAGACGGGCGACGAGCTTTGGCAATACAAAGTCGCCAAACGAATTCGGCCCAACCATTCGATCACGCGTTCGGCTCCTGCTACCGACGGCGGCTTTGTCTTCTCAATCGATCCGAAGTGTGAGTTGCACTGTCTGGATGCCCGCGACGGGTCGCTCATCTGGAAGAAGAGCCTAACCGAGTCATACGAGAGTCAGATACCAGCTTGGTATAATGGCCAATGCCCGCTCATTGATGAGAATCACTTGGTGGTCGCAACTGGCGGTCGTTCGTTGATTGTGGCGCTGGATAAAGTAACGGGTAATCCGATTTGGGAATCACCCAACCCGGACGCGCAACTGCTTTCTCACTCGTCAGTGATGCCCGTCGTGATCGATGGTGTCCGGCAATATACCTACTTGACGCTGAATGGACTCGTCGGCATCTCCGCGGAAAATGGTGAGATTCTCTGGTCGTTTCCCTGGAAGTTTAACACCGCAGTTGCGACGTCGCCGTTGCCTTTAGACGACGGCCGTTTCTTGTTGACCGCGGCCTACCACGCGCAGACCG
>JAGQPK010000501.1 GCA_020426755.1 Planctomycetales bacterium | reverse complement strand
GGTCCATTTGGGTAACGTGCCGCGCGTCGACAATCGTTTCGAAGCGATGCTCGTCTGGATGGCTGAAGAGCCGATGATTCCCGGCAAGCAGTACCTGATCAAGCATTGCAATCGCGTCGCACCTGGCCAGGTTTCGAATCTGCGCTATCAGATCGACGTGAATACCTTGCGCAAGCAAGACGCGTCGACGTTGCAGCTAAACGAAATTGGACGTTGCTCGCTGACCTTGACGCAATCGTTGATGTACGACGGTTACACGCAGAATCGTGCCACCGGTGCTTTCATCGTCATTGATCGGCTCTCCAACAACACCGTCGGTGCCGGCATGATACTCGATCGTGCCGCGAGCCAGGATGACGCGGCGTGGGACGAACAGGCGAGTGGCGAACATCTGAAGTCGAGCATCGGGCAGGTGACGACTGACGAGCGTGCGGCCCGTTTTGGACAGCGACCGGCTACCATTCTGCTGACTGGCCTCACCGGCGCCGGCAAGACGACGATCGGCTATGCCTTGGAGCGTCGCTTGTTTGATCAAGGACGCGTCGCCACGGTCATCGACGGACAGAATATGCGGCTCGGTTTGAACAAGGACTTGGACTTCAGCGATCACGGCCGCACGGAGAACTTGCGCCGCACGATCGAGGTGGCTCGGCTGCTGAATCAAGCGGGCATGATCAGCATCTGTGCGATGGTGGCACCGAGTTCTGATGCACGATCCCGCGCGAAAGAGATTGTCGGCGAGCTGCCGTTTCTCGTCGTGCATCTGGACGCGCCTGTTGAAGTGTGTCGCCGCCGCGATCCCGACGGGATGTATGCCAAAGCGGATGCGGGTGAGATTGCCAACTTCCCCGGCGTGTCAGCGCCCTACGAAGCGCCGGATTCGCCAGATCTGACGTTGCGGACCGACGAGGCTTCCGTCGAGGAATGCGTCGATCAGATTCTCGATCTGCTGATTCGTCGCGGTGTCATGTAAAGTCTGAACTGTGTTTCGGCGGGCTGATCGGTCTTAGTGAGCCAAAACGCGGTATGCAGTTGGCCGAAACGCCAGCCGCGGCCGGTGCCTAGTTCACCGTTAGCCGCGGTTCTCATTGAAGTTGGCTGCGCAGTAGCAGGGCAGAACCGACGCTAACGCGTTGCGGCGAACTGAATCACGTCGTGGCGAACTGCAGCGCGTAAGCAGGAAATGGCAGTCGTGACGGCGCACAAAAAAAGGGCCGACTCATTGCTGAGTCGGCCCCAAGACTGAGAAGTACGTCAAAGCTGCAGGTCTATATCTTTGCGACCGCCAAGCAAAAATGCTCTCGCGGCCGTTCGCGCGAACTTCCCCCGATCCTAACTTCAGAAGGTCGAAGGTAAGCAACAGAGAAAACCGCTGTCGGTGAGGACGGCGTTTCAAATCTGGCTGCAAAACTCTAGATCAAGCTTCGCAGTGGAAAGTGAAATTCTGGGTGTGACTGCTCGGTGTTCAGGTTAGTGATTGGTTCAAATGGTTCGACGTGATCATGCGCCTTTTACGCGTGGCGGCGGTTCCCACGATACGATCTTGATGAACTTCCCGCCGCTGTCGTACCAGCCTGGTTTCAGGAAGCGACACCAAGTGATCTTCATGAGGAACTGGACGTATCCCTCCGCACCGTTTTCGAGCGATACGATCGCAAATCGTTCTTCGATTGGCTCATGGTGAAAGAAGTCGAGCCCCAGCGGGGCGAGGTGCTTTCCCACGACATAGATCGGTTCTAGCGACGGTTGCAAGTCGTCGTTGCTCAGTGGCAACATGCTGATGAGTTTAGAGAACGGCACGCGATTCTGCGAACGGCGACCGCGGTCGTTCCACACGTTTTGATTGACTTGCGCAACCTGCTTGGCGGCTTCGCTGATGCTCGCGTCATCGCTGGCGAGTACCTGGAAGACCGTGGGAGTCACGGTCGTCGCGCGAGTGACGGAAGTTGGTGCAACTGTTCTTGCCATGGAAAATGGATCCCTGGACGACACTGCCTTGGCAGCGGCGCGCGCAAGTGGAGATGCGGTTTGTTGTTATGAAGTGGAACGGCGGAAGGGCCGTTAGGATATGTGCTCTGCTGATGAGTGCCGTTGCCGCAGGAGGATGAGATGAGACGTATCGCGGCAGCCAGTCAATATCTACTCTGGATGTTTGGCAGTGTCAAATTCGTTCAGTAACTTCTCACCGCGTTGCGGCCATCCGAGCCCGGGGAGCCTCGACTTCGTGGCCTGCAATCGCTGCTCCGCCGCTCGCGCGCGGTCTTCTTGCAGCATGTCAGTGTGGCGATTGTTGAGTATTGCCAACAGGTTGTCACGAGCCCTCAAGTCATCCGGATCGAGCAGGCAGGCCAACTCGGCCGCCGCTTGCGCGGCTTCCCAATGTGCATGTGTCGCGTGTTCGATACCCAGGTTGTAGTACACACGCCCCAGCAATGACTGATCAGAAATTCGCCGCAGATCCTTATGAGGTGGCCGGTAAGCGATCGGTCGCCAGGCTGGTTGTGTTAGCTCGATCACAAAGTCTTCACCGCCCACGCTCAGCAGTACACAAACATGACCGGGCGCGGCGAGCGGCACTGCGGTCAAGCCTGTTTGGCGACAGGCTGCCAGATAAAGCACGGTGGCAGTTAGGCAGTTATAGCAACCGGTGTCCAACGTGTGACTCAGGCGACCGCAGCCCGGTTCGAATTCGCCTGTCAACAAGTTGTCATGCAAGCGACGGAACAAATCTTGTCCAGTGTCCAGGCCCAGCTCGACAGGCGACTTCGGCCGCCGGGTCACGACCAATTGAGTTACCGTCGCACCGACTGACGCCGTGGCGGAGTCGGTCTCGAGCTGCAAGCGTTGTAGTGTGAGACGTGTCGCTGCCGCGCGAGTTGCTGGATCGCACGAGTCATCGGCGGCGAGTGTCCAGGCGAGTAGTTCGGCAGCGTCCAGTGATCGAGTTGGCAGGTCCAGCGGAGAAGTTGATACCGACCCATGTCGAGGAGCATTTTCCGCCATGACTGCCGTGGAGACACTCAGCAGGAGTAGCCTGGACAGTATGAGCAGCGGAATGTGGCGCGATGACGAGAGCCAGTAGCGGAGCATAAGAGCAGGGCAGAGCGTAATGAGCGATCGACGCTGGTCCCTGAAGCCTGGCGGCTTCCGCGCTGTTTCCACTCGGTCAGATGAAGCGGCTGCAATCCGTCGAGCCAATTCATCGGCACGTTGGCCGGGCGAGGGTGACACTTGTCGAGAACCGCGAGGACATGCCGGTTGTACGAGTTGTGATCTGCGCCGTGTCCGTGTGCTTATTCTTCGGCGGGTAGGCGATGGCCCAACTTGTCCCGCTTGGTTGCCAAGTATTGCGCGTTGTGCTCGTTCGCCGGCGGTCGAATCGGCACTTGATCGACAACTTGCAATTCGAAGCCACCGTAGATGAAGGCGTCGGTCTTCTTCGGATTGTTCGTCAGGAGCCGCACTTGCGTGAGCCCGAGATCTTTGAGAATTTGAATACCTACGCCGTAGTCGCGCATGTCCGCTTGATAACCGAGCGCCAAGTTCGCCTCGACGGTGTCCATGCCTTGGTCCTGCAAGTGATAAGCTTTGATCTTTTCGACCAAGCCGATCCCGCGACCCTCTTGCGGCAAATAGACAAGCACCCCGACACCTTCTGCACCGATTCGCTCGAGCGCCATGTGAAGCTGATCGCCACAGTCACAGCGCAGACTGCTGAGCAAATCACCAGTGAAGCAAGAGGAATGGAGCCGCACGAGCGGGGCGGCGACGCTGTTCAGGTCGCCCATCGTCAGGACCATGGGCTGTTGCGACTCATATTTGACGCCGTAGGCCAAAATTGTGAACTCGCCATATTGAGTGGGCAGTTTGGCGGTCGCCAGACGCTGCACGAGCCGTTCACTTTGGCGTCGGTAGCGAATGAGTTCTTCGATCGTGATGATTTCCAGGCGGAATTCATGCGCGAGTTCAATCAACCGTTGGCGGCTGGCTCGCTCTCCCGTCTCATCGAGAATTTCACACACGACACCGGCGGGTTGCAAGCCGGCCATCCGCGCCAAGTCGACTGAGGCTTCGGTGTGACCGGCGCGACGCAGGACACCGCCTTCTTTGGCGACCAAGGGCAGAATGTGGCCGGGCCGCACGAAATCAAGTGCCGTGGCCTGCGGATTGACGAGTTCTTGAATGGTCAGGCAACGCTCTTTGGCCGTGACACCCGTGCGGACCGATTGATGGTCGACAGTCACCGTGTACGCGGTGCGGTACGAGTCGGGACGGACGCCCGGCATCGGCGGCAGCTCGAGTTTCGTGGCAATATCCGGTAGCACGGAGACGCACAGCAGACCTTTGCCGTGCGTGATCATGAAGTTCACGATCTCCGGCGTGATCTTTTCGGCGGCGCAGACAAAATCGCCTTCGTTCTCACGGTCCTCGGCGTCGAGCACAATGACGATTTCGCCGCGCTTCATCGCTTGGACAGCGGCATCGATCGTGGAAAATTCAGGTGGCATCAGTGGAACTCGGGCGGCAAACGGGTCTGGCGCCTGTTCGGTTGGCCAGAAACGCCTAACATTATAGACGAGCCACGGAGTGTGCGCTAATGGGGGACGATCGACGGCGAGCCGGACGT
>JAGQPK010000500.1 GCA_020426755.1 Planctomycetales bacterium | reverse complement strand
TCAGTTGTATCCGCGCGCGACTTTCCATAGTGCAGCAGCCGTCGAAATTGTTCTACAAGTTGGATTCAGAGCAGTTGTCTTTTCGCTTTCATCTGATCGGATCGTGATTCATGGGGCATCCAGTAAGATCCTGTCCAGCACAGTGCTGTTGCAACAACTGCGTAGACTTGGCGGGCGTGGCGTCGCGGTTGTGACTATCGCGTGAACTTTGCTGAGTGTTGCAGAACAGTCGGTGCTCGACATGAAGTTATCAATTGCACAGCGGTTGCGCACCGCGACCGCGCAGTTGCTCAAAAGTGCGGCTGTCCGTGGAATCCCACTTGGGCAATCGGTGGCTCGTTTCTATGCATTCGTGAGGGCCAATTTGCCGGCCGTTCAACCCCACCGTATTCGCGAGCTGCTGACTGTAACTCGCTTACAACAAACGCTTTTGATGCGATGCTCGTTTGGCGATCAGCCGCTTCCGGCTACTCAACCCGGATTGCTGTATTGATCTGTTTAATTGCTATAGTTGGCATAGCTGGCACAGCACTTGCGACCGGGCCGAGCCCGCTGGTGGCTCCCCGCCACGGCGTGTATTCGATTACGCCACTTTGTCTGATGATCGCATCGCCTTGCCATGATTTCGCTACCACTCGCGTCCGAACGAAAAGCAACCGCACCATCCGCCGCATATCGTCAGCGACTTGATCCCTGGGGAATGCTGGCTCGGCGTTGGCCATGGGTGTTGGTATCTGTCCTAATGGGAATTACGCTCGCGTGGATCTACGGTGATACGACATCGTCAATGTACGAGTCTCGTGCCGAGATCCTGGTCATTCAAAAAGATGCGCGGACGCCAGCTCAGTCCGGTGCGGGAAACGCGGGTTTTGCTCAGTCGCCTGGGGAAGAAGTGCTGGCAACTCACATGCAGATTCTGGCGAGTCCACGGATCGTCGAGGAAGCAGTTGTTGCGAACGGATTGGTGGAGCGGCCTTCATTGGCTGCGACGGCGACGGCCAAAGGTTGGTCGGAGTCGCTTTCCGCGCGAGATCGTGTTGTGCGATACATTCTCGACAACCTTCGTGTCCGCAAGGCAGGCGATGGTGCCACTCGAGATGCACGCGTGGTGCGTATTGCTTTTCAGCACACCTCGCCCGAGGACGCACGTGACGTCTTGGCGGCAGTTATTGGAAGCTATGAATCGTTCGTTGATCGAATGATTCAAGATGCGGGCGATTCGGCACTGCAATTGATTGACAATGCCCGCAGCGAACTCAAGCAGCAGGTGAGTCGTGATGACTTGGCCTACCGGCAGTACGTACACGAAGCCGCGGCGCTAATCACGCAAGGTGATACACTGAATCCCCATCAAGCGATGCTGCAACGATTTGAGGAGCAACTGGCAGACGTGCGCTTGAGGCAGAGTGAGACCGCCGCTAGGCGTCAGATAGTCGAGCAAACACTACGTTCTTCCGACATGCAGGATCGCACCAATGCTTTGCTGGCCGTGATCGGCGACAAGGAGGTTGGACGACTCAATCTGTTGCTGGAAGTCGAATTAGGGCAACCGGCCTCAGAGTCTTTTCAAGCCATGCAGCCGGCTCGGACACAATATGCCCGCGCCGAATATGAAAAACTGTGGGACCTGCGCCTTCAGTCGATTGAGAAATCTCGCCTGTTGGGAAGCGAGCATCCGCAGCGCCAAGAACTCGATAAGCAAGTCGCGGAACTCGAAAGGTACCTGGAGCAGACGAAGGCACAGTTCCCGGATGTGCCGGCAGCTAAGAGTTCGGATATGTCGGTGCTTGCCGAGTCGTACTTGAACCTCCTTACATTTGACTTGGCCGAGCTGGAACGGCGCGAGCAAGAGTTGCAACAGTTGGCGAGCAGTGAACGAGAAAATGCCAAGCAACTGGTGGAGGTCGCACAGCACGCGTCCAGTCTCTACCGCAATCTACAAAACTCGCAATTGCTCTACGAAAAAGTTGTCGATCGGCTGGGAGAGGTAAACTTGGCGCGTGACTATGCCGGATTTATTACAGAAGTCATCGCTCCTGCCCAACTCGGCGATTTAGCATGGCCCAACCGCAAGCTGATCCTCGCCGTGGGAGCGCTGTTGGGCGGCGCTATCGGCATTGTTCTGGCGGGTACGAGGGAGATCACCGATCGACGGTTTCGGGACATTCAAGATGTGGAAATGGAACTGTCGCTCCCTGTGTTGGCGCACATTCCGCCGCTGCTACTTGAGCGAAGTGCGGCGCGATCCATGTCAGGGCCAGGTTCTGTTTCCTCGGAAATCGTAGCGCATCACTGTCCCGGTTCGACGACCTCTGATGAGTTCCGTGAGTTACGTTCGGCGATTGATTTTCAGTGCCGTAAGACGGCGCATCCGGTTATTCAGATTACGAGCTCCCATCGTGCTGACGGCAAGTCGGTGCTGGTTGCCAACTTGGCCACAAGCTTTGCTCAGATGGGCAAACGTGTCCTGATCATCGATTGTGACTTGCGACATCCACGGCAACACGAGCTGTTGGGCGTTGATCCGGCTGCGGGCATTCATTCGATCTTGCACGAAGCTGATCCGATGACCGACGCCGTCGTGCACACCGAGATTGATAAACTCGATCTAGTACCCGGTGACCCGACTGCGACCGCGCAGTCGGAAGAGTTATCGAGTCAAAAGTTGGTCGAGTTCTTAGCGGCGTCGAAGGAACGGTATGACATTGTCTTGTTGGACACGTCACCAGTGCTAGAGTCGAGCGATCCGCTCGTTCTGGCCTCGTGTGCCGACTATACCTTGATCGTGTTCCGTTTGGAACGAGAAGGCCGTCCCTTGGGCACTCACGTGCGGAATAGATTGTTGGCGCATGGCGCGCGTCTCTTGGGCCTCGTATTGAACGCACCGACGATCACCGAATCACGGCAGTTGGCTGGCTTTGCAAACTCGCCATACCTTCGTGACGATAGCGCAGCAACAATTCCGGTGCCGTCTAAGAATGGCCGGCACACTGCTTTCACCAACTAACATGTTGACAACGCATTACCTGGCCACGCTCGGCGCAGAAAGGAGCTAATCGAACGACCACTCCCTCAATGAAATGAGGGCTAGAACAGCGGCAACTGTCTAGCCCTCGCACGTATGAACTCCCTGGAAAAGGCGTCATAACGTATGACTAAGTTTAATCGAATTGACACTCAACTTCAAACAAATTCATCGCCGTTTGCCGCTGTAGGGTTACCTTGGGCGGGCCAGGCTGGGGCTTCGATCACAGGAGCACGGCCATGGTGAGCACCGCGTTTCTCCATCCTACCGCCCAACCAGCACCTCAATCGCCAGTCATCGGATTGGAAGACCGCGTCCAGTTGACTGATGTTGCCACAACGACATCGTTGGCTTATTCGCGGCAGAACGTGGCCTCCGCCGCCCCATTGGCGCTGGGGGATATGTTGAGCGTCGCTGGGGCCTCAATCGTTGCCTACGGTGTGTTGAGCCTCACTGCGACACCGCCATCGATTTCACCGATCTTTCTGACACTATCCAGTTCGCTGGCTGTGGTGCTCGCATTCTTTCTGTTGGAACTCTATCCGGCTTGCGGCGTGCCCCCCGTGGTTGAGTTTCGTCAAGCGATAACCGGTGTTGCGCTGGTGGCAACGGGATGTCTGTTTGCCAGTTTGTCCCTGCATACCGCAACCACGTCCACTCTGGCATGCTTTGCCATTTGGGGATTTATCTCCGCCATACTTGTACCGTTGACGCGTTCGACGGTGCGGGCGTTGTGTTCTCGTTTTGAATGGTGGCGGCAGCCTGTGTTGGTAGTTGGCTCTGCCGACTTTTGTCGCCACGTCGAGAATTCGTTGTGTAATGATCGCCGATCCGGGTTGCGCACCGTGGCGGTGGTCGTCAACGAAACGGACCGCAGTAACTTCAAACGCTACCGTGGCGACGAGATCGCTGGACTTGCTAAGCGACATGGTGCGTACCGCGCGATCCTGTCAAGTTTGTCCCTTCCGGTGGGCGAGGTCGCGAACAGCGGTCTGCCGATCCCGCATCTCCACTTGTTGAATCATGGCGCCGCCGCGCCGATGTTGTGGGGACGCACCACCGAGCGAAATGGTTGGCCGGAACTTGAATGTCAGAATCGTCTCCTTGTGCCGAGTTCGGCATACTGTAAACGCGCGATGGACGTCATCATTACCATGCTGGCGTTGCCGGCGTTGCTACCGCTATTCATCATTCTGGTCGCCGCAGTGCGCGTCTCTTCTCCTGGTCCAGCGTTCTATTCGCAGCGGCGATTAGGGCGCAATGGCGAGCAGTTCGCCGCCTGGAAGTTCCGGACAATGGTTGTGAACGCCGATGAGGCGCTGAAGCAGCACTTGGCCGAGAATCCGGAGTTGCGCGATGAGTGGGAACGAGATCACAAACTCAAACGCGACCCACGAGTAACTGCTATCGGACGCTTCCTCCGCAAGACGAGTCTCGATGAGCTGCCGCAACTGTGGAACGTGTTGCAGGGCGACATGAGCCTGGTGGGGCCGCGCCCGATCGTCAACGACGAGATTGAGAAGTACGGTCCAGTATTTGACGCATACAAACGTGTGCGTCCAGGCATCACAGGTCTCTGGCAGATCTCTGGCCGCAACAATACGAC
>JAGQPK010000004.1 GCA_020426755.1 Planctomycetales bacterium | reverse complement strand
CCCACAATCAAGCGGCTCTGCAGCACATGACTGCCGATCCGGAAGCCGCTGTCCGTTGCCGAAACGGCGTCGCCTTGGAGATTACTCACGTTGCTATCCCATTTCTAACGACAGACCGACAGCGCCCCTGGTCTGTACGAAACGCAATCAGGCGAGTCTTACCCGCCGCCTACCAGAGTTACGATTTCCAACCGGTCGCCGTCGGACAACAGAAACTCGCCATGTTGCTGGCGCGGGACGAGTTGTTCGTTCACTTCAACAGCGACTTGTGCACGATTCACTTGGAGCTCGTCCAATAGCGTTGCCAGCGTCGACGCCGCCGCTAACTCACGCGTTTTGCCGTTGATCCAGACCTGCACGCGACTGTTCGCTTTACGAAGAAAGAGTGACTCGCCAACCTCTGCACTCTATTGTGGCAGCCCCAGCCATTCTGGCAACGGGGCGTCCGCGTCGCGTCGTTCTACTGAAAGGCGTTCCGTACGTAGTTCGCCGAAAGGCGCCAGCCGCGGTTCTCACCGAATTAGGATCTGCCTCTGACGGTGGACGATTTCGGATTGACGATTTCCGATTTCCGATTTTTGATTTTGGAATGAGGACAACTTCAACATTCAAAAATCGAAAATCAGACAACAGCATTCAGAAATCGGCTGCACAGAACCGACGCTAACGCGTTGCGGCGAACTGACGAACGGCGAATTGATTTCGCAGTTCGACGCACGAACGACTTGCCAACTGACGGTTTGCGAACGAGCCGTTCACCGCTATCCAATCGTTATTCGCGAATGGCGACCGTGCGTGCGCGCCCCATATCCATCAGAATCATCGACGCGGCTTGGGGGCGGCCGATTGACGCAAGTTCTCGTCGCCACGGAATCGCGTAGGCGGCGAACGCACCGGTGGAAGTATCCATGACGTAGACGACCGAGTTACCGGGGCGTGCGGCGGAGGCGCCGCGGGGAAAATTGATCATGCCGGTAGTCATCAGGTACTTGGGACGCTTGGCAGGATCAACGCCCAGGTCGGCTTGAACGTTGGCTCGAAACAGCGAAGTGAAGCGTCCGGTGCGATAATTGAGCACAGCGCATTGCAGTTCGCCCGTTGTGAAATCCAACACATACAGCCCTTCGACATCCTCGTCGATGGAGCCGGTGGCCATCGCAAACGATTCGCCGCTTGCCGCCGTGGCTGCCTGAGCATGTCCTTGCGTACGGTACTGCTGCCACAGCCGTGACAATTCCGCTTGCGTCGCCCCGTCGACTTCGCCGCTCGCGATGTCCGCTGACCCGCTGGCTGGCGTTGTGGATGAACGGAGGCGATAGCCCGCAGCCACCGACAGGACGACGACGGCTAGTAGTGCCGCAACTCGGCCTATCGTTCGGCCCATGGTTCCGAACAACCATTTTGGCTGGCCATGTGCCTTGCTTCGGCAGAAATGGTCACCCACCCTATCACCGTTCGATCCGTCCTGTAGTCGATTCTCGTTCACGGTTTTGCCGCTCCGGAAAGTGAGAGATACCCAACGCTCGTCAGGTGCGTTCGCACCATGCCGAACGCCATCTGGCCCAGTCGCGGCTCAACCGTCGGCCCCAAGCCAAACGTCATGTTAACGATTCGTGGCACCCGATTCCAGACAACTGTTACCACGGCTCAGCAAACGAATGGCGTCGCAGAATTACCCAATCTTCGCGATCGAACGAAACGCTGCCCCGGGACTGTGATTTCGGATTGACGATTTCGGATTTCGGATTTTGGAGCTGAGATGAAATCCTGCATGCCGGTGCCGTTCGCGTTTAAAAATCAACGATCAAAAATCCTCATTCCTAAATCAAGCCCCGTGAGAACCACGGCTAAAGCCTTTCGGCGCACTATCTCGCAAGTTCTCCGCTTTTCGGCGAACGAGCTCCAGCTTATAGAGCATCGCTGCCGTTGGTATGCACCGACGGCTGACAACGGGTTACGGTTTTGGTACAACGAGAGCCCTTATTGAACGTCAATCCATCGTCAAAATTGACGTCGTCGTCAGGCGCGCACGGCGTCCAACATAGGTCTGAGGAGTTGAAAGAAGATGCCAACGAACGGAAGTTTGAATCGCAAGTTGCGAATGGCGTTGGTCGGCGGCGGTCAGGGATCTTTCATCGGTCGCGTACATGCAACGGCCGCCGTGTTGGATAACCGCGCCGCGTTGGTCGCAGGCGCACTCTCCTCAAACCCCGAACGGGCGAAGGCGTCCGCCAGTGACTACGACATCCCCGAGGCTCGTGCCTACGGATCGTATCGTGAGATGCTGGATACGGAAAGCTCGCTACCAGCCGATCAACGCATCGATTTTGTCTCGGTGGCCACACCCAATCACACTCACTTTGAAATCGCCAAGGCGGCCGTCGAAGCAGGCTTCCACGTGATCTGTGACAAACCGATGACGTTCGATCTTGGGCAGGCCGAAGAGTTGGCCCGCGTCGTGGAGAACTCGAACGTCATCTTCGCGCTCAGCCACAACTACACCGGCTATCCGCTGGTGCGGCAGGCGCGTGAGATGATTTTGAGCGGCGAGCTAGGCGAGATCAACGCGATTCGCAGTAACTACATCCAAGGCTGGCTGCGTACACGGTTGGAAGATTCGGATCAAAAGCAGGCAGCGTGGCGCACCGATCCGTCGCGCAGCGGCGCGGCAGGCTGCTTTGGCGATATTGCCACGCACGCATACAACTTGGGACGTTACATGACGGGCCTGCTGCCCGATGCAATTAGCTGCCACTTGAAGACTTTCGAAGCCGGCCGCCGCTTGGACGATTACGGCACGGCGATCGTGCGGTTCCAAAACGGCGCTCTCGGCACCGTCACCGCCTCGCAGATTAGCCACGGTCGCGAAAACGATCTGTTCATTGAAATTGACGGTACGCTCGGGTCGCTCCAGTGGCGACAAGAGAATCCGAACGAGATGATCGTGCGCCGCAACGGTCAGCCGCATCAGATCTACACTCGCGATCCGAACGGCTCGTTTATGAATGAGTCGGGCCGTGCCGCTTGTCGGCTCCCCTCCGGCCACCCAGAGGCCTTCTTCGAGGCCTTCGCCAACGTCTATCGTGCTGCCTACGATGCGATGGTGGCCACCAGCGAAGGACAATCACTAGACCGACGAGACACCGTTTACCCGAACGTCTACGACGGTGTCGAAGGCATGTTCTTCATTCAGCAGTGCGTGGAAAGCAGCAAGCAAGACGGCGCTTGGCTGCCCCTACACCATCCCGCCGCCCGGAAGTAGCGGATCAGACCGATCTGTCTGATCGGAAAGTTCCTATTTGACAGTCCTAAAAAAGCCGTTATCTTGATCTCCTGTAATGCGGGTAGCACAACCTTTGCCGGTTGTGCTACAGGCGACTGCGACCAGCAATCGATTTAGGTACACACCTCTGAACACCTCGCACTGCTGGGACAGTCGGGTCATGGCAATGGCCGTGTAGCCGCAAGTCGACCAGGCATCGGTCGGCGTGATTCTTCCTTGACGAGCATCTTTCGAGCGAGTGTCCAATGTACTGTCGACGTAGGGCGTGGGCCCTGTTGTGTGTTTGCCTATGCGCACTCGGGTCTAATCATCTCCAACCGCTCTCGGCAGCGACAATCATTCACTTCGATCAGGATACCTACTTCGTTAATGGGCCCGGCGACGTTATCAACGCGCAGGTGCTGATTGACGCGAACGATGCCGTCGCAGGTGATACTCCAGTGCGCGGTGGTCTCTTTAGCTTCGGCGTGTCCGCCGATTATCCGGTGGCGAAAGCGTCGCTCAACAATGTGTCCCAGATCCATGTGGCACCGGAGCTGGAGCACTTCGGCTTCGACGGCAGCGCCTTCCGCGACATCCAACCTGGTCTCGCCAGTGTCAAAGGGAACGTCGATTCGAACACTGTCCCCACCGTCCCCTACGAGGGCACGTGGCTGGCCACCTTCGATCTTACGAACCTGGCAACCGGCCCGGACAGCTATCCGCTTGGTTTAGATTTCTTTCGCACAGTGGGCGTCAACGAGCAGATCTTTGTCGACGGCAATGGCCTGTCCCTTGATGACTCCATCGTCTTTATTCCCTCGCGCGTCGTGATCGTACCGGAACCAAACACGCTGGCAGCTTGGCCAATCGTGCTCGGTATCGCCGCAGTCGTACGACGTCGCGTCTCTCGACAATGTGGATCGGCGCTACGTCGGATGAACTGGCACGCGCCTCGTCAACTCAAGGAGTAACCCCCCATGGCCCGCTCGTCTCGAAGCAATCAGGGGCAAAAGCATGGCAAACGGAGACGGAGCAGCGGTCAGAAAAACAGTCCACCTGGTGTCGCGCAACTGCGATCCGGGTTGATTGGCGCTGAATGGCGTCGACCGTCAATTGAACCCCTTGAGAACCGGCAACTGCTTTCGACCGTTTCGTTCCTTGAGGACGGTGTGTCGTGGGTGGCTGCAGGGCCTGCGCCGATTCTGAATGGGCAGGCCGAAAACGTACCGACTGAACGCCCCGTGGTCGGCGCGGTGCAAGCCATTGTCGCAGACAAGACCAACCCGAACATCGTCTTCATCGGCACGGCCAACGGCGGTGTGTGGCGTTCGGAATCGCTTTCGTACGCCAACGATGGTTTGGACAACGACGGCAAGAACGGCATTGACGATCCGGGCGAAGTTTGGACGGCGACCTACAACACCGACAACTTCGACAACGACCACGACGGTTTGATCGACGCTGCTGATCCGGATGAAGTTCAATGGACCGCACTTACTGACACACAGCAGTCACTCGCGATCGGCGACCTGACGCTCGATCCCAACGATCCGACCGGCAACACCCTGATCGCGGGCATCGGCCGAACCAGCTCAGCGGCTTTTCGCGGTGGTCCGTCGACTGGCGTGTTAATGATCACGAATGCCAAGCAGCCCACGTTGCTCGGCGGCGCCACCGTTACACGACTGGGCCTGCCGGCGGGACGCAACATTTCGGGTGTGGCATCTGGACAAACGGCCAGCGGCGATCCGGTGGTGTTAGTCGCTGCCAACGCCAACGGCATACGCGGCTCGCAAGCCAGCTTGGCAGGCGTCTATCGGATCGTAAAGCCGGGCCAACCTGACGAGCAAGTCACGTTCGTGTCGGGCACCAGCAACCTGACGATTGGCCCCGCCTATGACGTCATTGTCGACCCGACCAATCTCAAACGGTTCTACGTCGGAGTCGGTGGCACCGCGGCCTCGGGTGGCAATCCAGCCACTGCCGGCGGATTGTTCCGCACCGACGACGGCGGCGCGACGTGGATCAACGTCGGTGCCAATCCGATCAGCAACTCCGCCACGAATCCCAAGGAGACGCCCAACACGTTCATCAGCCAGCGCACGCCGATGATCGAAATGGCAATCCACACGTCGGTCGGCAACAACGTGCTGTATGTGGCAACGGTCGCGACCCAAACCGTTGGCTCGAAGACGGAAGACCATTTGAATGGACTCTTCGTCACGACGGATCAAGGTGCCAACTGGACATCGATGGATCTCCCCAAGACCAACGAAGGTGGGACCGACTTCGGCCTGCACGCCGGAGGTCAAGGTGGCAAGCACCTGTCGATCGCCGCCGATCCCATCAATGCCAACCTGGTGTACGTCGGCGGCGACCGACAACCGGGCCCCTACAAGAACTCCGTCGGCGCAACTGGGCCGACCGGCCGATTGTTTCGAGGCAATCGTTTCGCCGCCCCCGGCAGCCAGTGGCAACCACTTACCCACGACGGCACTGCCGGAAAATCCGCGCCGCATGCCGATTCGCGAAACATCACGTTCGACGCCAGCAACAACATGCTCGAAGCCGACGACGGCGGCATCTATCGGCGCACGAATCCGTCCACCAACAACGGTGACTGGTTCTCAATCTCCGGTCTGCTGCAAATCACGGAAGTCTACAGCGTTGCCTACGATAGTAACTCACACACCATTTTCGGCGGTGCCCAAGACAACGGCACGAACTTCCAAAACAACCCGAACGCATCGCAAACCATTTGGCGACAATCCGTCGGTGGCGATGGCGGCGACGTCGCCGTCGATACGTTCACGCTAGCCAGCAGCGGACAATCGATTCGATACACCAGCAGTCAGAACCTGGGCGGTTTACAGCGCACCGTCTATGACGCCGCGAATCAGCAAATCAGCCAGACGGATGTGTTCCAAACGGCAGGCGACGGCAGCGATATCTACCCGCCCGGCTTTACGCCGCAATTCTTGACGCCGATCGAGTCGAATGCCGTGCGACCGACCGCTGCCCAACTATCAGGTGGCGAATCCACGCGGCTGGTGATCGGCTCGAACAAAGTCTTCGAATCCAAGAATGCCGGTTCCGCGGCAACCGCGTCGATCGTGTGGACCGAAGTCACCGCCGGTGCCGGCTTCCGTGGCGCCAACCGAGCGGCGATGGCCTACGGCGGACACCGCAAGGGTCTCGATATCACCGCTGCCACTAATGCGTCACCGATCGTCATTACTTCGCCCGGGCACAAGCTGTCGAACAATGATCAAGTCGAGATTGAAGGTGTGTTGGGGAACTCTGCCGCGAACGGCAGCTTTAAAATCACAGTCCTCGACGAGAACCGTTTCTCACTCGTCGGTTCAACGGGCAACGGAGCGTATCAAAGCGGCGGCAGTTGGCGGCTCTCGAATCCAGACATTCTCTACGTCGGTGCCACTTCCGCTACCGGCGCGGGCGAAGTCTGGATCCGCACAGCAGCCGGCGGCTCTCTGACCCAAGGTGGAGCACTCACAACCGCTGGCGGCAACCCGGCAGTGGCAGTTCGCGACGTCTACATGGATCCCGATGATTTCGGGACGGCGTATGCAGTTGACGAACGCGGGCGCGTCTATCAAACGGTCAACAGCGGCGCGAACTGGACGGACGTCACGGGCAACTTGCGATCGCTACTGGAAAGCTCCACCAACCAGCGTTCCGGACTCGATTCGAATCTGTGGGCCATCGAAGTCTTGCAGAATGTCGTGATCCCTGGCGATGTGCGCACGCCACAGAACGTGCTGGTCGTCGGCGGTGCTTATGGCGTCTTCTACATGACGTCTGACGTCGACACGTCGCTCAATCCTGTTTGGAAACGGTTGGGGGCGGACATGCCCAATGCCGTTGTTATGGATTTGGATCAAGGGATCGACCGTGACGGCAATCCCGTCCTCGTCGCCTCCACACTCGGTCGTGGTGTCTGGACGATGACCTTTTCCCAAGCCCTGACGCTCGATCGCTTGGCCGACATATTGGGCAGTTCCGGCCTAGCACTGGATATCTCCGCCGCCACGATCATTACGCACGGACTGGAACCCTTTGAAGACGGCGGCGACGCAATGCTGCCGCTCGCCCAGGCGATTCGCCAACAGATCGACGACACGAACGGTACGGACCATGCCTGGCTGGTCGACTATGACGCCTCGACGGGCCTGTTCGATCCAAACGACTCCGTGCTGCCAACCGCCGACCAATTGGGGAGTTCCGGCGAACTTGTGCTGCTGTTCGATTGGGCCGAAGGTTCCCAACACGTCTCGCCCGGCTGGGTCGAGTCGGCCGGCGACGCGTTGTTCTCGATGATGACCAAGCTAGAGCTTGCGGAGCCATCCAACTCAACTGGCGTCGATCTGCACATGATCGGCCAGGGCGCGGGAGCGGTTGTCACCAGCGAAGCCGTCGAGCGTTTGGCCTACTACAACGTCCCCGTCGACCAGCTCACTTATCTCGATCCACACGACTTCGATCAAGGCCTGGTCGTCGATTCGGCCCAACGCCTTTCCGGTCTCGGCGCACCCAACGGCTATGGTGCGACCGTGTGGAACAACGTCGCCTTCGCCGACGTCTACTATCAAACGCGCGGCAAGAATGGCGGTTTGATTGCCGATCAGCTTGTACCGCAGGGTCGACCGATCCCCGGGGCCGCCAACTTCTTGATCGACACGACCAACTACCTGCCGACCGGCGATTACGATCCGACCAACGTATTCGGCGACGACGAATACCTGTGGGCGGGTTTCTATCTGTCGACCGTCAACGGCAAGACGCCGACGGTCAACGAAAGCGAAGGGCGGACCGACGACACGCCGGCCCCGGCAACCGCGATTCCGACGAATGACATTGGGTACGCCTACAGCCGCGTGAAGTCAACGGCGACTCGCCCCGATGAAACGTTCTACGTAAATCCGGATCGTGGCGCGTGGCAAACAGGCACGCTCTACCGAGAAAACGATCGCGTGCAATTTGGCGGCTCGGATTACATCGCGCTGCGCACACACACTTCACGGAATACGGGCGTCACGGAACCGGCAGCGAACTCGCCGCCCGACGCGACTTTTTGGCAACTCTCAACAGGCCCGTTCGTCGCGCAAGATCACCGCAACTCGCCGACATCTCTCGTCGATCGGACCGCGGGTACGCCAAATCAAGACGGCTTGATCAAGCTACGGCTGACGCCCGAAATCGTAACCAGCGGCAGCCAAGCGTCGCGCTGGAATCCGCTTGAGATCGTCAACGGTGACTTCACCGACATCGGCGACTTAATTGGATTTGATACCCGCAACGTGCCGGGGTGGTCTGACTTCGGTAGTGCGCCGCAGTTCGATCCGCCCGAGTTCCCTGTTGACATCATTGGCCACAACGCCACGTTGAACGCCGATCAACCGGGCATCACGCATAACCGACTGTACGTGCCGGCGGAAGCCGAACGGTTGGTAATCGATCTGAAGGTAACTCACTTCAGCGGCAACGATCGCTTCGAGGTCTTGCTGGGCAACACGGTGCTGGTGGAAGAAGAGCCGGACCTGGATGACGTTTCGCTGTTCATGATCGATGCGGACTTCGTCAAGCACCGCTATGTCATTCCTGCGTCACTGCAGAATCAGGTCCATGACTTGACGCTGCGTTTGACCGACGGTGGCGACGGCGCATTCAACGCGGAAGTCAAGCTGGACAACATCCGCTTTGAAGGATACCTGTTCGAAGTGCTGGCCGGTGACGTCAGCCTGATCGATCTGGGACAATTGCTGGGCGGCAATTCCTTCGCGTTGCTCCCGCCCAACGTGCTGGACGCTGGTCAAGCGATTCCCGCCAAGACGATCGACAACGCGGAAGCCAACTTCGCCGACACCGGTCGACTCTACTTCATCCCGGACTTCGAGACCGATGGCTCCAGCTTCTATTTCGACGACGACAATGGCGCAGTCGGTGACGAACAGTTGGCACGCATTCGCTTTCAAGTCGACTTCGGCGCCGGATTAGTCGAAAAAACGGCCGTCGTGCGCGTGGTCGACGGTTACTCGCAAACCGGCGACAACAGTGTGATTCTAACGGGGAGTGTCGGTGAGAGTGGCATCAACCACAAGCTTGACATCTACCGCGTGCAGCAGCGATTGCGTTACTTCAACGCGCGAGGCAAGAATGACGCCGAAGTCGAAGCAGACGGCATTGCGGGTTCAATCACCAAGGAAGCCATCCGCATCTTCCAAGCGGCCACGCAGGAGGATGGCAAGGGCGATCCCGCGCAAACGACGTTCTTTGTCGATGGTCGCGTCGACTTAGGTTACCGTACGATCCGTTGGTTGAATTCGCCTGTCGCGCCGTTCTGGGGTGAGACGCGGACGGCGCTACGCAATCGGATTGACTTTGAAGACGAAGGCTTCGGTCCCAGTTGGTCGCGCCGTGTCCTGGAACGTGCTATCGCCGACCGGCCGGAACTGATGCGTATCAGCGACGCCGAAGAGTTCGGTTTGCTCAACCTGAGCGAGTTTCCAGACAACGGCCCAACCTTCCACTCGTCACCGTCCAACAAAGGCGGTAACACGATTGATTGGGAACTGGATCAAGCGGCACTAACCGGCCCGGGCACCGGTACCGACCCGATCAACTTCAGCGTGCCGTTCGACGTGAATCAGGCCGCCCTGACCGGCGCAGAGCGTGACGTAATCCAAGACGTGATGGCGTTTGTTACGGCGGCGCAACAGGTCGGCGTGCAAGTCTGGCGTGTTAACGTCGGCGGCACCGGGGGCGCGCCGAGTTACGAGCGAATTCGCGAATCACTCACTGCACTCGGTGTGCCGAATGTGCAAGCGGCCTCGGGTCGCGACAAGTACATCACGGTGCATCTGCTGCCGCCACAAGCTGAATTCGAATTGCCGCAGCCACTGCAGGACGCGTTGCTCGCGACACTCTCCGCCCTGCGCGACAACGGCTCGGCCGCGATTCTGCATCAAACGCTGCTGCAATCAATTATGCCGTTCGTCGAGCAATCGATCGCCGAATCGCTCGACCTGGAAAAGATGCTCGATCTGGGGCTGCATCAACCAACCGCATCGCTCTTCCAAACCAACACGGCACCAGACCTTCACGATCTGCAAGCATCACTTTCCGAAGCCAGCGTGCAAGAAGACAACCTGCTCGTCGAATTGACGGACGTGCAAGCCGATGTCGACCGGACGGGAGCCGATCCCATGTTGTCGCTGAGCTTCACGCTCCACGGCTGGCAACTCAATGATATTAATGAGGGCGGCAACCTGCCACAGAATGCCGAAGGCAGCAACGACAACGTGATGAACGCGCGATCGTCTGCCAGTAATTTGGCAGTGGCCGTCGTGCTGCCGCTAGAGATTCGCATCCCGCTCGACTACGACGCGGCAGTCGATCCGCCGACCGACGTCAAGGTGGTGCCGGGCGCGGTCAGCGTACAAGCCACGTCCGTCAATCTGCGCGACTACGACGCCAGCATTGGCGTGATGCCGGTGGAAGTCAACCAAGGGCCGGTTGTGCTCGATGGCAAGTTGGAATTGCAATTCACCGAGGTCGATGAGAACGGCGAACTGACTCTCGAACAGCTCAACGATCCTTTCCTGAACGACGCGATCACAGCCACACCGACTGTGAATGTGCTTACAGGTACGCTGCCGATCGAGCACACGCTGTGCAGTATTCTCACACCGGGCGCGGATCCACAGTTGACCATCAGCTCGCTGGACATCTTCAACGGCCTGCCGGCGATTGTCACCAGCAACGCGGATCTTTCACCGCTGGAAATCTTCAACAATCTGACAAACATCGACATTCTCGGCTTCCTCAATTCGCTAACGACGACCCTGCGCCGTATCTCAACGGGACTTGATCTGCCGGAAGGCCTGCCATTCGTCGATGACGCACTGTCGTCACTGATTGACGTTGGCGATATGGTCGGCGATCTGGTGAATGAGCTAACGACAGGAACGGATGTATTCTTCGAGAACTTCCAGGATCTGCTCGATCGCCTGCAAGTGATTCTTGGCGCGACGGCAGAAGAACTCAACCTGCGTTGCGATACCGCGACCAACGCAGTGCTGTTGGATTTGAATCTGAGCCGCGAGTACGACCTGCCGGTGCCGCTAGATTTCGGCACCAGTCTCGGTCCATTGAATGTCGCGGCGTCGGCCGAAGCGGAATTGTTCGCGAACGTCGAAGCCAAGTTGACGTTGGGTTTCGACTTTAATGCGAGCACACTCACACCGGCCCAATACCTGGCGACACCGCTGGCAGATTTGAATGGCAACACGGGCGTGAAAACGGGTGCCGGCACCGACTTCGAAATCGTGCTGCCGCAATCCGTCATCGGCTTTTCGGATGTGGCGGGCGAGTTGTTTTCGTTCATGCCTGCATCGCCGGACAAGGATCTCTATAAGGAAGAGCTGAACCACCTGATTGTCTCGGACGAACTGAAACAGGAGTTTGCCAATCTGGGACACACGTTGTCGAATGCGGCCGAGGTTTCGATTGTTTCCAGTGGCGATCGTTGGACGATTCGCGATGGTGCCAAAAGCTATGAAGTAATTGCCAACGGCACTGACTTGCTTGATGTGACAGTTAGCGATGTGGTGTCGATCGACTTGGACAGCCTGGGTGGAACGCCAACCGTGCAAGATGCGTTCAACTTGATCGGGAGTGCCACAACGAACGCCGTGACGGTCAACGTCATCACGGATCCGGAAACCGGATACGTGGCCGGCATTACGCTCAACTATGGCGCCATTCCCGGTGGCGCCGCACCGGTGTTTGCAATCCAGGCCATTCCGGACAATGGTGCGGCTGGCGACTTGGGTATCGTCGGCAAAGACACCAACGGCGACGGCACCCTGCTGGGGTCGGTGAACACACGTTCGCTCCGTGATCGCTTCTTCATCACAAGTGACAGCCATCTGTCAGTCATTGGTGGCGTCAATGCCGACAGTCTTTCCGTATCGGCGTCGTTTGGAGCCTTGGGACTGGCGATCGAGAACGGTGACTTAAACTTCTCACTCGAAACCGGCCTGACACTCACCGATCCGGGTACGGGTGTGAACGCCGACGGTCGCTTGACGCTGGCTGAAATCTTCGACAACTCCATCGGCGACTTGTTCGACATCCAGACGCCTCTGATCGTGGGCAGCGGTCGACTGCCCATCATTGGCCAATCGGAAGGCTTTGACGTCAACGGGCTCCTGGGGATTGATCCGAACCACCCGTATACAGAAGCCGAACCGTCGCTCGAATTCCTGCCGATCGAAGACGGCCCCGAAGTCCACATCCTAATCACCAACGATCCGTTCGACATTCAGATCACAACGAACGAACAGTTCGACGACATCATTTCGGGCTTTGAGAATTTCTCCGTCGATTCGATTTGCGACGGTGTTAGCCAGATCATCGACTTATTGCGCAGCGCTGACATTGAGATTTTCAACACCGAGTTGCCGCTGATTAACCGCAGCATCAACGACCTGTTGGCCGCCGACAGCCTGTTGCAGACGATCATTGACGCGTTGTGTGTCGATCCCGCTAGTCTAAAGACGAAGGTGCAGGAGATCGTCACGCAGCAGTTGGATCAAGCGACAAATCCGCTCGGCGCCATCCCGGCACTCTATCCGCAACTGGACGAAGCGCAACGTGGGCGGATCACCGAGCTGCATGATTCGCTGATGTTCGCGCTCGGACAAGAAGGCGCTAACCTGGCCAACGTTCCCAGCCTATTGACGGGCGTCGTCTCGGGCTTCCGCAGCTTCATCGATTCCCTGCCCGCAGCGATCAACGTGGGTCAACTGAAATCGGTAATCGATCAGATCGAAGCCCTGCTGCCCTCGGCCTCGTCCATCGAAACGACGATTGAGAATGCACTGGGTATCAATCCTGACGACTTCAAGTTCGAGTTCGTCGACGCAGACGGCGACTTGAATACGCCTGGTTTGGCGGCCATTGCGCGGATGACAATCGGCGTCGGTTTCACGGAGAGCGTGCCGCTGGATTTCGATTTCGGCACGGGCGGAGATACGCTGCCGGTTTCTATCGACACGGG
Source organism: Planctomycetales bacterium (assembly GCA_020426755.1). Taxonomy (GTDB): domain Bacteria; phylum Planctomycetota; class Planctomycetia; order Pirellulales; family Pirellulaceae; genus JAGQPK01. The sequence goes on along the minus strand of JAGQPK010000004.1, from coordinate 15,889 downwards.
CGGCGATTTGGACGTCGAGTTCGCAGGCACGCTGCAACTTGATTTTGGTATCGACTTGAGCAGCGATGTGGCTGCCGAGGATCGTGTCTTTTTAGTCGGCTTTGACGATGGCGGCACGCCCAACCTGGCGACCGATGACACGGGCACGGCGATCACGTTGGAAGCAAAGGTGCAAGCCACCGGCATGTCGCTGGGTGTCACGGTCGGTGGCATCGGCGGCGTCGACGTCGTGCAGAATGGCCAATTTGAAATCAAGAAGCTGCAAGAGTCGACTGCTTCACCGGCCGGACCACCAACGACGTTCAACGTCGCGCCCGTGATTCCCGGTGCCGTCCTGGACGTCGCCTTTGTCGAGGTCGACGGCGTCATTCAGAAAAGCACGTTGTACACGCTGACCAACAATCAAGTGGTCTTCAACACGGCGCCCGCCGGCGGGGCCACGATCAAGGTCTACTATCCGGATCCGGCACAAGGCGCCGAAGTTGGTTTCCGCGTGATTGATGCAGCGAGTCCCACCGATTCGCTACACAAGATTCCGTTCTCGGAATTGTTCGACGGCGGCGATGCGTTCGCGCTAACCGACTTCCTGGACTTCTCTGGAATCGACGGTGTGATCGCAGCCAACTTGCCATTCCAGTTGCCGTTGCTGCTGCCGTTCGACGTCCGCGGCTTCATCAATTTGTCAGACTTAGGCGATCCGAACAGCTTCTACTTCGAGTTCCCCGACGAACTTGAATCGGACCTCATGAATGCCGATAGTTCAAGTTGCAATCTGGGCGGCATTGTGCAAGGCATTCAAGGTTTCTTGGATATCTTGGACTCGGGCCTGCAGAGCGACGTCCTGTCACAACTGCCGATCATCGGTGAATTGAACCAGCCCAATGGTATGTTCGCCGAAGTCCGCGATGTGTTCGACACGATGCTGTTGGCCTTATCCGATACTGACGAGCTACGCAGTTTCTTGTTCGAATACCTCGGTGCAGGCTCGCCAGCCGGAACTGGTGCAAAGCTCAACATCTTGCGTGACAAAGACGGCAACTCGGTCGACTCACTTGCCGAGATCGGCAATTTCACCGACCTGACACTGGGCAACCAGGCGCTGATTCCAACGGAAGGCACGCAATGCGTTAGCTTCCAACTTCACTTGGGCGGACAGCTGACGATTCCGGTTGATTTCGACTTGGGCTTGGACGCCATGGTATTTCAAGTTTCGACGTCGGGTGGGCTGGAACTCGTCTTGGATTACGATGTTCAAGTCGGTGTCGTCGTCGATAAGGCGAAGGGCGTTTACTTTACGCTCAACGACGATCCGAACGATCCCGAAATTGAACTGAACGCCGCAGTTCAGTTGCAGAATGGCACCGAATTGTCGGTTGAGTTATTCTTCTTGGAAATTGCGGCACGCGAAAACGCAGGCGGCGATCCGAATGTGAAGACGGGGCTGCTCGGCTCGATCGACATCAATCTGACGGGGCCGACCGATCCAGCCACGCTGGCGTTTGACGAAATCACCTCAACGCCCTTTGATCAGCTCATCGACATTGCGATGAACGTTCAAGCGATTGTTGATCTGGAACTAGAAGGCGGCACGGTCGATCCGAATCTGCCGTCGCTCAAAGCCGACTTCTTCCTGGACTGGAGTTTCTCAGCTAACTTTGGCGATCCCGATCCGTTCCAAGGTCAGTTGAATGATGTCAGCTTCGGCAATTTCACGATTGATCTGGGCGGCTACGTTGCGGAGCTGCTGGGCCCGGTCGTGCAGAAGATCGATGAGATTCTCGAGCCGCTCGATCCGATTCTGGAGTTCCTGTCGTTCGAGGTGCCGTTAATCTCGGACGTAGCCCAAATGTTGGGCCAGGATCCGATCACGATTCTCAGCTTGATCGAACTGTTTGGTGACGGGGCGGAGTCAGTCGGTGATTTTATCGACATCGTAATTCGCATTCGTCAGATCGTGAAAGACTTGGCGGCGTCGCCCGGTGATTCATTCGAGATCAGCTTTGGCAGCTTCGATCTACTGGGCACCGGCAAGGATCTGCGCGACGGCAACACGGAGATCAAACCCCAAGAAGAGAACGGCGGCGCGTTCACTGGCGCGGAAGACTTCGACAACAAGGTCGACAGCAACAAGGGCAGCGACTCACCGGCCGGGTTCTTCGCCGGTATCCTGGATACGCTGCGTGAAATCGGTGTGGAACTGCCGCTGCTCGACAGTCCGTCGATGGCCTTCAACTTGTTGTTCGGTCAGCCAGTCGACCTGGTCACATACGACTTCTTAGGCACCGACTTGCACGATCGCTTGGAGGCCGGCTTCGATTGGTCGGTCAGCTTTGGCCCGATCATTCCTCCGGTGCCTTTGTACGCCGAAATCTTCGCTGGCTTTACGGTCTTCGCCGACATCAAACTCGGTTATGACACCTACGGCTTGCAATCGACAGGCAACTTTGTCGACGGCTTCTACTTCGCCGACGATCCGGAACGTCCGGTGATTGGCTTGGGCGCAGAGTTCGGTGCCGGCGCGGAACTCAACCTGGGTCTCGTCTGGGGTGGTGTGCGCGGCGGCGTAGGTGCCGAAATTGGCGCAGGTTGGAACGACGTCAACGACGATGGCAAGTTCCGCATTAACGAACTAGTTCAACGAGCCAACCAAGGTATCGAATGCATCTTCGACTTGCGTGGCAAAATGGATGCGTTCCTCGAAGCGTACGCGGGTCTTGGCATTAAGATCTTTGGGGCCAAGATTACGATCTTCGAGAAATTCATCGAACTGCTGCGGGCCACAATCTTCGAATTCGAAGTGGGCTGCCCGCCGCTGCCACCGCCCGTGCTCGCGCATCTGAGTGGCACGCAACTAGTCACCAACATTGGTCCTCATGCGGCGCTTCGACAGACCGGTGCGACGGATGGCGACGACATGTTGAAGATCGAGTTCGACAGCAAAGAACAGATCTACATTGTGAGTGGCTTCGGCGTCACGCAAGAATTTGACGAATCCGCCGTCAGCAGTATTCTGGTCGAGGCCGGTGGCGGCAACGACGAGATCACGATCGACGCCTCCGTGACGATTCCCGTGACGATGTTTGGTGGCGACGGCGACGACAATCTGGTAGGCGGTGCCGGCCCGAATGAACTGCACGGCGGCGCCGGCATCGATCGCTTGACGGGCGGCAAGGACAATGATTCTCTCTATGGCGACGACGGCGACGACGTGCTGATCGGTAAAGCCGGCAACGATACGCTGGAAGGTGGCGCCGGTCTCGATCAACTCCGTGGTGACGACGATGACGATACCTTGTCAGGCGGCGACGGCGACGATGATCTCGACGGCGGCAAGGGCGCGGATACGCTCAACGGCGACGCCGGCAACGATCACTTGTCCGGTGGTCCGGAAAGCGGCGACGGCAACAATACGCTCAACGGCGGCGATGGTGACGACGCAATTGAAGGCGGCGGCAGCAACGATACGATCAACGGCGGCGCGGGCAACGACATTATCAACGGCAACGCCGGCGACGACATCATTCACGGCAACGACGGTGACGACTTGATTCTGGCCGGCGACGGTGCCGATCAGATCTGGGGTGACGACGGCAGCGATAAACTGGAAGGCGGACTCGGCGACGACATCTTCTTTTTCGCCACGGTCAGCTTAGGGTCGGAAACTGACCTGGTGCAAGATCTCGCCGGCGGCGGTATCGATCGCCTGCACTTCGGCGCACTCGCCGCTGACGATCCCGTAACCGTCAATTTGACCAACGGTCGCGTGCGTCACAACAATCGCCGCGTCGACGTGTTGGATCCGCTCGACTTCGAAAACGCCACGGGTGGCGCCGGCGATGACGTGTTCTACGACAACCGTAACGACAACACGTTCGAAGGCAAAGGCGGCAGCGACCGCTATGTATTCTATGCTGCCCAAGGGTTATCGGCCGCCTCGCACACAGACACCGTGATCGAATTGGCGGGCGAAGGTCTGCATGACGAAATCAACTTCGCCGATCTGCCCGCAACCGACCCGTTACAAGCTGACATTTCCGTGGCACAACCGCTGCTCTCTGGTGTAACGATCGCTACGCACGCCACGCGTACCCTCGTGACCGGCGTCAATGGGCAGCGAGCTTTCATCGAAGATATCATCGGTGGTGCCGCTGATGACGTGATCTACGGCAACAACGCCGACAATCGACTCGTGGGCAACCGCGGTGTCGACTTGATCTACGGCAACCCCGGTGATGACGAAATCGAAGGCAACGCGGGCAACGATACGATCGAAGGCAACGATGGCGATGACTTGATCTACGGCGGCACCGGCGAAGACTTGATCTACGGCAACGCGGGTGACGACGAGATCCATGCGGGAGCTGGCGTTGACTTGGTGTATGGCGGCGCGGGGCTCGACACCATCTACGGTGACGCCGGCGACGACGATCTCTTCGGCGAAGGTCAGGACGACACGATCTACGGCGGCCCTGACAACGACTTCATCTTCGGTGGTAGCGGCTCGGATACGCTCGAAGGCAATGACGGTGCCGATACGATCTTTGGTGAAGACGGCAACGACACGATTCGCGGCAACACGGGCCAAGATCGACTCTTCGGCCAGGTCGGCAACGACTGGATCGATGGTGGACCCCAACGCGACTTCATCTTGGGCGATGTCGGTAACGACACGATCTACGGTGGCTCGGGCGATGACTTCATTAGTGGTGGCGCCGACACGGGCGCCCGCGCGACGCCGGTCGAGGCATTGACGGTCGATTTGAATGAGTTTGGCGACCGCCTGTTCGGTGGCTCTGGCCATGACTTGGTCGTGGGCGGTCTGCCGATCGGCTATGCGGCATTGGAGGGCCTGGTCGGCACGCTGTTCATTGACTTGTTTAAGGACAGTCCCGCGACCCCGCGCCCCTTGATCTTCCCACCGCAAGACTCGGGACTCGACTTTATCGCCTTCCTGACCACCGGACAGTACACGTACACACCGTCCGTGGGTCCGGCCTCGGTGCAGTTATTCCAAACGGGCGGCGTCGATCAAGACGACATCCTGCACGGCGACTTTGGCAACGACTTGCTGGTGGGCGATGACGGTCACGACAATCTGTACGGCGACTGGGGCAACGACATCTTGTTTGCCTATCACATCGGCACGGCGCTCAATGATCTGCCAACCACCGAGGATCGTTTGGAAGGCGGCCCCGACAACGACAGCCCGATCTGCGGCACGAACGGCGTCAACTTCATGGTCGGTGGTACATCCGAACAGAACCTCGACTACATTCTGACCAATCCGGGTGCGCCGTTCGCCAGTCCGCTCGCTGGCGGTTATGTCTTCAACACGTGCTTCGACGAAACGCCGACGCTGCTCGACAACCTGCCTGTCGAGATCCACGGCCAGAAGTTCCGCGATATCAACGGGGACGGCGTGCGTGACGCAGACGAAGCAGGCCTCGACGGCTGGACGATCGAATTGCGCGACGTGGAAGGCAACTTGTTGGCCACGACCGTGACGAGCAGCATCGACTTGAATGAGGACGGTGCGATTGACGTCTTCACCGAAACGGGACTCTATTCATTCACGGACGAACGAGTCGGCGGCAACGTAGAAGGCTTGGAAGCAGGTATCTACCTGGTCTCGGAAGTCGAACAACCCGGCTGGAACCAGACCCAGCCCGTGCCGGGTTTTGCCATTACGTTGGATTCCGGCGATCAAGCTCTGGCCCAAGGTTACACATTCGGCACAGACACCTTTGTGGCATACACGATCGCACTCGATTCCGGTGAACAGCCGGAAGACGTCGAGATCGCGCGTGGCATCGACTTCGGTAACATCGAGAAGTCTTCAATCAGCGGCGTGAAGTGGGAAGATCTCAACGGCAATGGTATTCGTGATGAAGACGATCCGATCATCGGCGGTTGGCAGATCGATCTCTGGGACGGCGTGCAAATCCGCACGACGACGACCGATGACGTCACCGGCGAGTATCGCTTTGATGACTTGGACCCCGGCACCTACCAGCTCTTCGAAATTCCGCAGGCCGGCTGGCAACCTCGATCGCCTGACTCGGGCTTCTATCTGCTTGACGTCGGCGTCGCACAGACAATCGGCGATATGAATTTCGGCAATGTCGAGCTTGGCAGTATCAGCGGAGTCAAGTGGCATGATCAGAATGGTAACGGCGTGCTGGATCCAGGTGAGCCAGGCATCCCAAACTGGCAGATCTTCTTGGATGAGAATTTCAATCACAAGTACGATGTCGGCGAAGTGCAAACGACGACCAATGGGCTTGGTCAATACTTTTTCAATGACTTGCTGCCCGGAGTTTACGTGGTCACCGAAACCCAAGTAAACACTTGGTACCAGTCGTATCCCAAAGAGGCCGACCTGGGCCTGCACATGTTCGAAATCGAGTCGGGCGATGTGATCGAAGGAGCCAACTTCGGCAACTATCGCTATGGCACGATCTCGGGCCGCAAACTGTCCGATCCCGATGCCGACGGCGTGTTGAACCAGGCGGATGGATTGGCCGGCTGGACGATCTACGTCGACCTCGATCGTAACGGCAAGCGTGACCCGTCTGACAAATCTGCCGTTACGGACGCCACCGGCTACTATGAAATCACCGACTTGCCGCCCGGCGAATATATCGTTGTGGAAGAACCGCAAGACGGTTGGATCCAAACATCGCCCGACGTCGACACGGACTCCGGGCAACGAGTACATCGCATCGACGTGGTGTCCGGCATCAACTATCTCTTCCGTGATTTTGGCAACGCGCCTAGCATCGAGATTTCGGGCACGAAGTGGAACGATCTCAACGGTAACGGGCTTCGTGACGCAGACGAACCGGGCCTGCCCAATTGGACGATCTACCTCGATCTCAATGGTAACGGCACGCTAGATCTAAACGAATTCGACCAGCCCATTGAGCCGTACGTCGCCACTTCGTTCGACGATCCGAATACGGATGAAGATGAGACCGGTCGCTACGAGTTCCGCGACTTGCTGCCGGGTAGCTACATCGTCACGGAACAAGGACAGGAGGGGTGGAAGCAGACTTCGCCATTCTTCGGCGCCTACTTGGTCGCTAGCGATGACGCGGCAATCACGGGCATCGATTTTGGCAACGTACTGACAGCAGAAATCCACGGCCAGAAATGGTTCGACGTGGATGCCAATGGCTTCCAAGAGGTGTACGACTACTTGCCCAGCGGTTTGACTGGCGATGTGCCGCTGGCCGGTTGGACGATCTACTTGGACCTGAATGACAATGGTCTGCTCGATGCCGACGAACCTCAAACCTTGACGTTGGAGGACGATCCAGCGACGGATGCAGATGAGACCGGCACCTATGCGTTCGTGGGTCTGCTACCCGGCGACTATGTGGTGCGAGAAGTCATGCCCGCTGATTGGGTGCAGTCACTTCCGGCGCAACTCGGTACATCTTCGTTGGAAGTGAGCTTGCTTCCTGGGGATGTCGCGACGGATATCGACTTTGCTAACTCGCAAGAAGTCGAGATCCACGGCACGAAGTACCTCGACCGCAATGCAAACGGTCGCCAAGATCGTGGCGAGCCTGGCTTAGCCGGCTGGACGATTTACTTGGATCTGAATCGCGACGGCCAACTGAATCGCGATCCGGATACGCAAGAGCCGCTCGAACCGATTGCGATCACGATGGCCGACAGTCCGCTAACTGGTACGAATGAAGCGGGGATGTATTGGTTCCAAGGTCTCTTGCCGGGTTCCTATGTCGTCGCGGAAGAACCGGTGCCCGGTTGGCAACAGGTGTATCCGACGGCGCAAGATCTCTATGTGCACTACATCGTGGTGACTGAAGGCGAGACACGCGAAGGCGTGGACTTTGGCAACCGTCGTCCGGGTGACTGCAACGACAACGGCGAGATTGACGCGGCCGATATGGTCGGATTTAGCCAAGCGTTCCATTCCGAAATCGGCGATCCCAACTTTGGCCTGCCGGAATACGGCCTGTACGACGCCTGTTTTGACTTTGAGCCGGACGGCGATGTGGATTTTGCAGATCTCTATATAATCCGCCAACTCTATTCGGGAGCGTTTCCCGCAGTACCGCTGACAGGACCAGAACTCGCCAGTGCTCCAACAACGGTGCCGACTACGGATCCCGCCGGTAGTGCTGCGAACGGCAGTGACATTTCGTCGTCACCTGACGCAGACACTGACTCGCATGGCATCACAGCAATCGCGTTGGCGGTCAGCAGTGAATGCACGCAATTGACCTGCTTGCCGTTGCCTGGCGGAACGGGCGCGGGTGTCATTCGTGGCACCAAGTGGCAAGACCTTAACGGTGACGGGCGCCGCACGGATGATGAACCGCCCTTGCCCGGTGTTCTCATTTACCTCGACTTGAATAACAACGGTAAGCGCGACGTCTTTCGGATTGTCACGAGCTCCGCCATATTGAATCTGAGTGAACCGTTCGACATCACCGACCAAAACGGCCAGTACGAATTCACGGAACTGCCGGCCAACGACTATATGGTGCGAGAAGAGGTGCCGACGGGCTTCGTTCAGACTTTCCCGACCAACCATTGGCTGGCCAACAGCTTTGGCAACCATCAGATCTTCGAGTTTCACGCTCAAACGGGTGACGCAGATCAGTTGCGCATTGCCAACATGACGAACGGCTTGGCTGGAGTCAGCGTGTCGCCGTGGGATCATCGCGTCTACGGCGTGTCGGCGACAGGCGAACTGCTGGTCATCGAGGAGCTGCGAGGCGCCACGCACAAGGTGGGGCAGTTGAGCTCCGACGTGCTGATCGCGCTTGTGCCAGCAGATCCCGGCGAAGGCGACCTCGACTTTGACCCCACCTCGGTCGATGCGGCCGCCGGTGATCACGTCGCGGACATTTATTTTGTCGGGGGTGTCAACGCACGGTTTGAAGATCGCATCTATCGGGCGACCTTGGACTACACGGCCTGCGTCAACCAGCCGCTCGGTTGCTTGCCGGCACTCAGCCACGTACAAGTCGTTACTGTAATTGAGGACGCGATCGACCTATCGGCGATGGCATTCAATGCGCAGGGACAACTGTTTGTCTTTGACTCGGGCAACAGTGATCGACCGGGGCGGATTCTTGAGTTAGACAAATCGACCGGGGCGGTCATCCAAACGATTAACGTGCAGCTTCCGTCGCCGCGTGTACAGTTTGCCGGAATGGATTTCGGCCCAGATGGTGCATTGCGCGTAGTCTTCAGCGATGGACAAGTCGATTGGACGATGTCAGTTGACTTGACTGTGAAACCGGCCGCTGTCGATATCAAGAGCGTCGCGACGAACTTGGGTATGGCCGGTTTGGAACACGTTCAAACGACCGGCCACTGGGTGTTCATCAACGGCCAGGACATCGCACGAGGCGTCGACTTCGGCAATCAACCGCAGCACGGTGAGATCCATGGCTTCAAGTGGATCGATGTCAACGGCAACGGCGTGCGAGATCCAGAAGACGTCGGACTGTTAGGGTGGACCATCTACCTTGATCTGAATAACAACGGCACGCTCGACGAAAATGAACCATTCGAAATCACTGGGCAGCGCGGTGAATACTGGTTCATGGACTTGCCTGCCGGAAGTTATCGAGTTGCGGAAGTTCCACAACAAGGTTGGACGCAGACCTATCCAGACAGTGGCAGTTACACGATCGACGTGACGGCAGGTCAACGTGTGGTCGACATCAACTTTGGCAACACGCGTGGGGGTGAGATCCACGGCTTCAAGTGGCTCGACGAAAACGGCAACGGCCGCTGGGATGACAACGAACCAGGCCTGCCCGGCTGGCAGATCTATCTCGACCTGAACAACAACCGGCAGCTTGATCCGAATGAACCTTCAACGATCACGGACGAACGCGGCGGTTACTGGTTCATGGACCTGCCGCCCGGTACCTACACCGTGGGCGAAGTGTTGCAGAGCGGTTGGGAGCAAACGTATCCAGGATCGCAGCCGTCACTGAACGTCTTCCAATTTGAAGACGTGCAACCGGATCATCTCTATCACGTCCAGGACGTGTTCAGTACGACAGCCGATCAGGGCATGGTCGCCAGCATCGAAGTGCGTCCGTTCGTTTACTTGGACGGACAAACGACAGCCGACGGTTCGACCCACGCGCGATTGTTTACAAACGACCCTGTCAACCATGTGATCGATATCAACAACGTCAATCTGGACTTCACGTTCTCCGACGTGGTCACGGGAATCTATTTGCCTTTCAGTGAGTCGGGCGGCAATGTCAACCTGTGGGTCAACGATCAACTCGCCAACGTAGCGAACTTCGCCAATCTTAACGGTCAAACGCTGGGCGGAGTCACGATCGAAGTCACGCAATTGACGGATAGTATCGGTGTGTTACGTCTGACCGGTGACATCAATCAGTTTGCCATCGGCGGTCAGGAACTTTGGATCGACAACCTGGTCGTATTCGGTGGTCTTGTGCCGGGAACTGGTGTGCACATCGTCGAACTTGGTTCCGGCGACGTACAAGAAGGACGCAACTTTGGCAATCGTCCCACGAAGGGCGCCATCCACGGTTCGAAGTTCATCGACTTCGACGGCGACGGAGTCCGCGGCCCCAACGATCGAGGCATCTTGGGTTGGACAATCTACTTGGATCTCAACAACAACGGGCAATGGGATCCTAACGAACCGACCACCCAAACGAATCGCACCGGCGAATATTGGTTTATGGATCTTGAGCCCGGTACCTATGTTGTGCGCGAGTTGCAAGAAGACGGTTTCACGCAAACCGCACCACGGGCGACTTTCACGGGCACCGACTACGATTTCGGCCTGTCACCCCGAGCAATCGCAGCAGGGGACTTGGACGGCGACCACGCGCCGGAATTGGTGATTGCGGACGCCTTGGAACAAGTCGTCTACATCGGCCACAACACGGGCGATGGCACCTTTGTCGCGGGAGCAACATTGCCGGTCAACGGGCAACCCGTGGATGTACGCCTCGGTGATCTCGACAGCGATGGGGATCTCGACCTGGTGGTCAGCACGGTTGAGACATCTCAGATAATCGTTTTCCTCAATGAAGCCGGCAGCTTCGCGGCGCCTGTCAGCTACGCACTTTCGAACGCTCCAACCGACTTTGAATTGGGTGATTTCAACAACGACGGCTATCTCGACATCTTGATCAGCAGCACCAGCGCCGGCGGCCTGGCGATCATGCTCAACAAACAAGACGGCACGTTCGGCACGCCCAACACCGTGTTGGCTGCGACCGGGCCGGCGGATGTCGAAGTGGCCGATTTCGATTACGATGGCGACCTGGACGTCGCGTTCATCGACGTCTTTGATCACGCAATTATTGTGGCGGCTCACACCGACTCCAATCAGTTCGATCCGATTGCCAAGATTTCGATCGAGGGTGACCTGGATGATCTGGTTGTCAGCGATTTCAATCAGGACGGCAACTTCGACTTGGCTGTTTCGTCGCAAACGTCGTCCGGTGTGGCCGTCTTCTTTGGCCTTAGCTCCGCCACGGAAGTGACCTTCACCGAAGATGCTGAGTTCGTCGTTTCGATCGATACGCCAGTTGATTTGATCGCGGGCGATGTCGATGGCGATGGCTATCCAGACCTGATCGTCGGCGATCGCGAGTCGGACACAATTGAGATTTACTTCGGCGGTGCCGAGCACTCGCTGCAAGGCCCGTTGTCGGAATCGATTGACCGGCATCCTGTGAATTTGGTGGCGGCCGACTTCAACCAAGACGGTCGACTCGACCTGGCGACCTCCACGACACAAGCGAATGGTGCAGTCGTGCTACTGCAAGGACCGCGCGATGCGTATGTCGTGAATCTGGAAGACGGTGAACAAGTATTCGGTCGCGACTTCGGCAACTTCCGTAATGGTCGCATCGAAGGCACGAAGTTCCACGACCAGGATTGTCAAGGCGATCGCGATGCCAGCGAACCTGGCCTGCCGGGCTTCACGATCTACGTCGATTTGAACGACGACGGTGTTTTGAATCCGGGCGAACCGTTCGCCATCACCGATGCGGACGGCAACTACACGATTGACAACTTGGCGCCTGGAACTTACTCAGTTCGAGAAATGGTGCCGGACGACTATGCCCTGAGCTACCCAGTCACTGGCCGCTACGTGATTACGATTGGTCAATCCAACCAATTGATTTCGAATTTGGACTTCGGCAACTTCATGCATACCCCGTTGCCCGACGGCATCGACTGGATGTATGGCATGAACGGCAATGACATTTTGTACGGCGACAACCTGGTTGTGAATCCGTGCATACTTAGCTTAGGTGACGATGACCATCTGTTCGGCATGGCCGGCGACGATCGGTTGGTCGGTCAGTTGCGTAACGACACCTATCACTTTGGTCCCGCACCAGCCGCTGGCGATGAAACCGACGTCATCGAAGAACTTGAAGATGGCGGCACCAATGAACGTTGGGACGAAGGCATCTACGATCGCTTGGATTTCAGCACGATTGTGGAGAAAGACTTCACAGGTCTTGGCGCCGATGAACCGGTAATTGCCGATCTGTCGGGCGCCTCGCCCACATTCACTCAACCTAACGAAATCGCTGAGCACCAACGTGTAGGCAGTGGGACGCACTACGTAGTAACGGGCGCCGCCGATCAGTATCAATTCATCGAACAACTTGTCGGTGGCGATGCGGACGACATCCTGGTTGGCAACGAGCGTGATAACCTGCTCGACGGCCGCGCGGGTTCAGACATCATGCAAGGTGCGGCGGGCGATGACACATACGTGTTCATCACGGGTAACCCGGGCGACAACGATCAGCTAGTGGAAACAATCGGCAGCGATACGCTCGACTTCCATTTGATCCCTGACGCAGTCACCGTTGATCTCTCGACGCCGCCCCTGTTGACCACGGCTCCTGTCGTAGCAACGTGGGGAGCTCCGCAACAGACAGTCGAATCGGCGACACCAGGGCTGTTTGAAAACGTCATTGGTACGGTGCAGGCCGATACTCTGCGTGGCAGCGATGAGGACAACATTCTCATCGGGCTGCAGGACGATGACCGCTTCCAAGGTCTGGGCGGAAACGATTCGCTACTGGGCGGCCCAGGCAACGACAGTTATGAATTCGCCGATGGTTTCGGCAATGACGTTGTGGTCGAGTTGCTCAACGAGGGTACGGCGGACGTTTTGGATTTCACATTGGTCACGACGCCGCTGACGATCACCATCGGCAGCGACATTTCGGCCACCGACGGCGCGAACACAGTCTTCCACGACGGGCTCAACATCGAACAGTTGATCGGCGGTAGTGGCAACGATACGCTCATCAGCGGTGATGGCGACAACATTTGGATCATCGACGGACTGAACACCGGCACGCTTAACGGCGTTGCCTTTACTGGTATCGAGAATCTGCAAGGTGGTATTGGTAACGACATGTTCATCTTCCTGCCGGGCGGGTCACTGTCCGGCAGCATCGATGCGGGTGCAGGTAACGACACGTTTGATTTCCGCCAAGGCGGCTCCGTCGCCGGCACCTTGATCGGCAGCTTGGATGACGACACGCTGATTGGTGATGATCTGAATCGCACGTGGACGATCAGCGGCATCAACAGTGGTAACGCCAGCGGCATCGGTAACTTCACCGACATCGAGAATCTAACGGGCGGCGCCGGAATCGACACCTTCACGCTGCTCGGCGGTACCCTCTCGGGACGACTGACGGGCGGTGACAACTCGGATGAACTGCAGGCCGACAATGTGGCGACAACCTTTACGCTGACTGGCGACGACGTGGGCGTTGCGACTGGAGTAGGTGAGTTCATCGAGATCGAGAACCTGACGGGTAACGCCCAGAACGACCGCTTTGAACTGAATCTGGGCAGTCTATCTGGTAACGTAGTAGGCAACGGTGGCGATGACACACTTGTGGCAGCCGATGTTCCCACGACCTTCACGGTAACCGGCGCAGACTCGGGCACAGCGACGAATCTGGGCAGTTACTCCGCTATCGCAAACCTGGCCGGCAATCAGCGGTCCGACACATTCATCCTGTTGGGCGGCACGCAATCGGGAACGATTGACGGTGCTGACGGTGAGGATACGTTGATCGGAGACAACGTCGTCAACGCATTCGTCGTGACGGGCGTGAATGCAGGCACCGCCGTTGGCGTCAATGGCTTCGCCAATGTCGAGAACCTGACCGGTAACCAGCAAAACGACACCTTGACGCTCGCTGGCGGTACGCTGTCTGGAACGTTCGACGGCGGAGACGGCGTCGATCGAGTGACCGCGGATAACGTCGCGAACTTCTTCGGCACGACGGGGCCAAACGTTGGCTTTGTGACTGGTTTAGGCCAATTCGCACGAGTTGAAGAGTTGTATGGAAACGCTCAAGACGATGCCTTTTTGTTCTTCGGAGTTCCCTTCGCCGGTGACATCGTTGGCAATGGCGGCAACGATTCGATTCAAGCTTTCGGCATTGGACTGACTTTCCAAGTCACAGGTGCCGACAGCGGTAATGTGGATGGCACAACGACGTTCACGGGCATCGCGAATTTGCTCGGCGGCTTCGCTGACGATCGCTTCGAGATGCTGGGCGGCACGCTGTCTGGCGGCGTCAGCGACGTGTTCGGTGGCAACGACTCGCTGTTCGGTGGCGATGCCGCCAACAACTGGCAACTCACCGGCGCCGATAGCGGCACACTTGTCGGTATCACGACCTTCGCGGGCATTGAAACGTTGGAAGGTGGCAATCAGGCCGATCAATTCGAAGTCGGCCTCGGCGCCTCAATTACCTCAGCCATCATCGGCGGCGACGGCAGCGATACAATGATCGCACCACCGCAGTTCTTCAACGTCTTCCAAGTCGACGAGACCGATGGCGGCCTGCTCTGGACGTTTGGTCGTTTCCAACAAATCGAAAACTTGGTCGGCAACGCATTCTCTGATCTGTTCTGGTTCACGGGCGGTACGCTAACCGGATCCATCGACGGTCAAGCAGGTTCGAATCTGTTGCAGGGCGACAATGTCGCACAGCAGTTTGTAATCGACGGTGTCGACTCGGGGCAATTCAGCGGAGTTGCCGGCGGCTTTGCCAACATCGGCACCTTGGCTGGCGGTAACGCCGTCGACGAGTTCGAAATGACTGAGACCGGCAGTGTCTCCGGACAAATTCTGGGCGGCGATGGCGATGACTTGTTTAAGTTGACGCCAGCCGCAGGCAGCGCAACGACGGTGAATGGCGGACTTGGACTTGATGAACTGACGATCGATGCCCAAGCAGGTGTGCCCGCCGAAGTACTCAACACCGTTACGATTGTCCCTGGCGGTGCCACGGTCACGTTTGACGGCATCGAACAGTTGCTGTTAACCTGCGACACGTGTGCACCGCTGCCGTCAGTCATCGCGACACCCGAGGTCGAGTCCGGCGGACCACGCCACGCACGTCGTCGCGGCGCCGATATTGCGGACTTGCCGGACAGCTTGACCAGTGCATTCGTGCAACTCGCAGCAGCGGCGCCACGTCGCGCTGCGACATTGAGTGCCGTTGATGTCGGCGCCTTCGATAGCAGCGACGGCGTTCGCATGGGCTTCGTCGACATGGCGCTAGCTCAACTCCATCGCGACACAGCGCGACGGCAGCGACGGTTTGTCGATGACGCCTTCGGCACTGACGAGAATTGGCTCGGGTGGTGATGAGTCTAGATTGAGGAAAGATGAATTTGGATTTCGGATTTCGGAACGGTGGAATTCTGACATCCACCGTCCTCATCCAAAAATCAACAATCCGAAATCTCAAGCGCAGCGCACAAAAAACCCCTCGCACTTGGCGAGGGGTTTCATATGGTCTTGCAAAGCTCGCGGATAAAACCGTCGAGAGCAATCAGGCAC
>JAGQPK010000049.1 GCA_020426755.1 Planctomycetales bacterium | reverse complement strand
GTGAGTGCCGACAGTGCACACCAGGCGGACGTCCAGCGTGCGGCCGGATGGGTCGCGGATCAGTTTCGCGCGATGAAATTTCAAACCGAGGTGATTCCGACGGACAAGCACCCGCTGGTCTATGCCGAGACGCCGGCTCGACCAGGCAAACCGGTTGTGCTGGTCTATGGCCATTACGATGTGCAGCCGCCCGATCCGCTTGACGAATGGATCTCGCCGCCGTTTGAGCCGACGCGTCGCGACGGCAATTTGTATGCACGTGGGGCGACGGACGACAAGGGACAGATGCTGACTCACATCAAGAGTGCGCAGGCCTGGATGGAGACAGCGGGCGAGTTGCCGATACAGCTCAAGTTTCTGATTGAAGGTGAAGAGGAAGTCGGCAGTGAGAGTCTTGAGACCTATTTGCATGCCGCCGGCACCGCGGACAAATTGGCGTGCGATGTGGTTGTGATCAGTGACTCCAGCCAGTTCGGTCGAGGGCAGCCAGCGATCACCTATGGCTTGCGCGGCATTTGCTATTTCGAATTGACGCTGACCGGCCCGAAGCAAGATCTCCATTCGGGAGTTTTTGGCGGTGCCGTTCGCAATCCTGCCATTACTCTGGCACAAATGTTGTCAACGCTCATTGATGACCAGGGGCGCATTCAAGTGCCGGGCTTTTACGATGGACTTGACGAACTGTCGGACGAAGAACGCCAGCAGTTCGCTGCCTTGTCATTCGACGAGCAGAAGTTTAAAGATCAGTTGGGCGTCGACGCGCTGATGGGTGAGGCCGGCTACACAACACTAGAACGACGATGGGCGCGACCGACGTTCGATATCAACGGTTTGACCAGCGGATATCAGGGCGAAGGTGCCAAGACCGTCTTGCCAGCGAAAGCTTCCGCGAAATTCAGCTTCCGCATCGTTCCGCATCAGGATCCACAGAAGATCGCCGCCAATGTGCGCAAGTATCTCGAATCGATCTGTCCGCCCGGAATTAGAATGAAGCTGGTAGACATGCATCATGCGCCGGGACTTGTCGTGCCGTTGGGCAGTCCCTTTGTCGGCGCGGCGGCAAAAGCAATCGAACAAGGCTTCGGTCGCGCACCCGTCTTCATTCGCGAAGGCGGATCCATCCCGATTTGCAACTCATTCGCAGCCGCGCTCGGCGTCGATACGCTCTTGCTGGGTTGGGGACTGGATGACGACAACACGCACAGCCCGAACGAGAAATTCTGCTTGGAGGATTTCCATCGGGGAATTCGCAGTAGCGCCTATCTATGGGAACAGATAAGCAACTTGGCGCCGCGTACTACCTGAACCTGACGCGTCGTCGTTGAGACAAAGACTACTTCATCAGAGAACGAAGAAGAAAATGCTGGATCGAAATTTCATTGTCGAGAATGTGGACGCGGTCAAGAAGAACTGCCGAGATCGCGGCATGACTGCCGACGTCGATCGATTGGTTGCGCTGGACGCTGAGTGTCGCGAACGCTTGAAGGAGGTCCAGGACCTCAACCGTCAGGCGAACGAAGTGTCGAAGTCGATTGGCAAATGCAAAGACGAAGCGGAACGCGAACAACGCAAGGAAGAAGGCCGTCGTCTGCGCGACGCCAAGGATCGTGCGCAACAAGCGCACGATGAGCTTGCGGCGCAGATCCTGGAAATCCAACGCACGATTCCCAATATGGCGCACGAGGCGGCGCCGGTCGGCGTCGACGATAAGGCGAATCTGGAAATTCGACGCGGCAAGCATCAGCCGCGCGAGTTTGATTTCAAGCCGTTGGATCACGTCGAGCTGGGTGAGAAGCTGGACCTGTTCGATTTTGAAGCGGGTTCGAAGGTCGCCGGTCATGGCTTCTATTTCTTGAAGAACGAAGCAGTCTTGTTGGAGCTGGCCCTGCAGCAGTTTGCCGTGAATCGCCTGATGAAGGCAGGCTTCATCCTGGCGACCACACCTGACATGGCCCGCCTAGATATTCTGGAAGGCATCGGTTTCAATCCGCGCGGCCAGGAAACGCAGATCTACAGCATCGAGAACACCGACCTCTGCCTCGTGGCGACCGCTGAAATCACCTTGGGCGGATATTACTCCGGTCAGATTCTCGCCGACACGCAACTGCCCATCAAAATGTGCGGCATCAGCCACTGCTTCCGCACCGAAGCTGGTGCTCACGGACGCGCCACGCGTGGTCTCTATCGGGTTCATCAGTTCACGAAGGTTGAGATGTTTGCCTTCACACATCCCGATGACAGTGCGGCGATGCACGAGGAACTATGCCGCATCGAATGTCAGTTGTTTGACGAACTGGGAATTCCCTATCGCGTTGTCGATACGGCGACCGGCGACCTGGGTGCGCCCGCGTATCGCAAGTTCGATCTAGAGGCCTGGATGCCGGGCCGTGGTGAGAGTGGTGAGTTCGGCGAAGTGACCAGCACCAGCAATTGCACGGACTACCAAGCGCGCCGCTTGGACATTCGCTTCAAGAAGGCTGCCGAGAAGGGCACGCAGTTCGTGCACACGCTCAACGGTACGGCTGTTGCCATCAGCCGCGCGATTATTGCCGTGTTGGAAAACTACCAACAAGCGGACGGCACGATCGTGGTCCCTGAAGTATTGCGACCTTGGATGGGTTGCGACAAAATCGGATAAGCCCGATCGGACAGATCGGTCAGATGTTCTATCGCTTCACCGCCCAACGCCAGTGACCCTCGTCACAGTGGACAGTCACTGGCACGTGGAAGGTTTGGCTGAGCATGTCGCTGGTGAGCACGTCACGGGGCGGGCCCTGTGCCATGATCCTGCCGTCGCTCATCAACACGACCAAGTCCGTGTCTGGCAAGACTTCTTCCAGATGATGCGTGACCATGATGCGGCTGAGTTGCGGGCGGCTCTTCGATAACGTCACTAAGCTCGACAAGAGCGTCTCTCGCGCCAGAATGTCGAACGACGCCGTCGGTTCGTCCAGTATCAACAGTTCGGGCACATGAACGAGCGCCCGCGCCAGCCACACGCGGCCTTGTTGTCCGGATGAGAGCGTGTCGAAACGCTGTCCGGTCCGACCTTGCATGCCGACTTCATTCAGGGTGGCTCGCGCGACAGCGAGTTGCTCGCGTGTGGGACGATCAAAGTAGGTCGTCAAGTGGCCGAAAAGTCCGGTGGCAACGAGCTCTTCGGCGGTGGTGCCTTCTTCGACCAAACGAACCAGCGATGGGTCGTAGATGCCCAGCCGTTTGCGGAGTTCGTGAACGAGTGTCTTGCCGAGCGTTTCACCAAGTATTTTGGCGACACCGGCCGTGACATGGCCGTAGCCGGTGATGACGCGCATCAACGTCGACTTGCCGCAGCCGTTGGGGCCCAAGATCACCGCGCGTTGACCGCGCGGGAGCTGCCAATTGATGTTATCGAGAATCTGCGCATCCGGAACGGTCACGCTAATGCTGGACAGATCGACGGCGCAGGCTTCATTGGCATCCAAGCCCAAGGTCAATTCTCCCCGAACACAGCGTCGATGGCGGCGATTCGGCTTGCTCGCACGGCGGCCGCCACATAGGTCGAACGCTGGAATGCATAGACCAAATCGGCCGTTGTAAAGTCGCCGTCGTTGTTCCAGTCCCCGTCCTCAAATGTCGAGTTGTTGTCGATGTCGTCTTCATAGTGTCCGCGTTGAAACACTTGAACGAGGTCGCTTGAGTTGAAAACTCCGTCGTGATTGGAGTCGCCCGGCAATGGGCCAATGTCGAGGTCGCCGGGGGTGCCGCCGTCGACAAGGCTTGCCCGCCAGCTTGAGGACACATTCCAGCTCGACAAATCAGCAGCGGCGATGTCGATGATTTCCAGCGAAGGTCCATTGCCATCGGTATCGCCATACCAGCCGTCATCGTAAGTGAACTGTTGTAGAACCGCGTCGCCGAGCATCAGCGTGAGTGTTTCACCCGAGTTGCTCAAACCACCATTCCACGCGCCGGCAACCGGGACCTCTGTTCCGTAACGCATGGTAAACGCCTCGACGTTTTCCACGACGACGACGCGTCCGCCGGCAGCGAGTCGCGGTAGATTACTGGTTGCGAAATCGAACTCGATGCCTTGAGTCGAGTCGCCGTCTGGCGTTTGCGCAAAGTGCACGTTTGAAAGATCGAGCGGACTGTCGGTGAGGTTAGCCAATTCGATGAATTCAAACTCGTCAGCATCAGTGAACCCTGCCGCGACTTCGTCGGGTGTCGCGGCTTTCGGATGATAGTGCACCTCCGAGACACGCAGATTATCCGCGCTGGCGGCAACGGTGCCGACCGCGAATGCAGCTTCGTCGATCGCGCTCCACTCGTCACCGTTCAGTGCACGTACTTTCACGATCGCCTGGTCATCGATTGCGAACGGGCCGCTGTATTCGATTGCATTGGGATTGATGCCGCCGCCAATCGTACGGGGATCGCTGCCGTCGGTCGTGTAATAGATTTTGCCGGCCGTCGCTGACAGCCCGACGGTTTGACCCTTAGCAAGCTCTCCACCGCGCTGACTGTAGATTGGCGTATCCGTGCCAGGGTAGAGATCGAGTTGCTTGAACAGGTTGAGCAATTGAGCGCTGCGAGTGGGGAACCAGCGCGACATGATTCGATCGTACTCGCGCTGCCATTCGACGTCGCGAGTGTAAGGCGTCGCGCGGTGCTGATCTCCCCAGCGAGCCGATTCAGCGATCAAGCCGTCGTAGACTTCGGACGCAACTTGTGCGTACCGAGCCGCTGGCACGTTGCGTTCCGGATGTTCTGGATCGTAATTAGGATTGTCTGGGTCGACATACAATGCGCCGCCGTTGAACAGATGCTTCTGAACGCGATCGGCGAACAGCAGGCGGAATTCCTCGCTCGTTCGCAGGTCGCGGAACGGAGCCGCCACGCCGCTGGCGTCATTGATCAAGCCCGTGCCAGTATTGCTGTTGAGCAGCAGCGACCATTCGGCGTCCCACATGAAGAACTTGAAGCCGTCGCTGTCGGGCGAGTTTTCGCGGCCGTAGTAGTAGTTCTTGAACGGCCAGTCGGCATTGCCGCCGTAGTAGTTTGAGATCAAGTAGTCCGCATAGTTGATTGGATCCAGGAGTTTCTCGATAGACGTGTTGCGAGTGCCATCCGGGTTCTGCGCGATCACATCGAGATACGCCGCGGTGCGCTCTTCTTCGGTGGCCGCCGAGCGAACCAGCCGTGTCGCCTTGTTCAGCGCCGACCAAGCATCGCGGCCACGCCGATTACGATACGTGTCGCCTTCGGCATTGATGGTTGATCCGGAATTCTGTCCGTCCCAGCTATAAGGATCGACACCAAAGTAGCTCTCGGCAAACGACTCGTCGGGTCGCTCAACGACGTTATACATGCCCCAATAAACGCCATTGATATAGACGTGCATGTCGCGGCCGTGTGAGGCCGGTTGCCCCATCGCAAGTTGTGTGCGTCGCCCGAATTCATCACGAGCGTATTGAGGTTGTCCGCCAGCGCCGCTCCATTGCCAGCCGTCGTTCGATTCCATCCGCAGTGTCAGCGTATCGAATTGCTGGGCCGCATCAGGGCCGAAGACGGGATACTCTAGCTTGCTGTCGCCATACGTTGACTTGAAGAGGAGGCGGAACGATTTCTTAGGCGTGAGACCGAACCCGCGGAACGCGCCGCCTTGGATGCGAATTCCCGCGTCAATTTGGAAGCCCTCGGTGCCGTCCGGGTTGACCATCTCAACGGACGTCGGTCGTTCCCAAGCGGTGCCACTTGAGCTGGCATTAGTGTAGATGCCCCGCGAACCAAACATATCGTCGATGTTCATGACGATTGAAAGTGTGGGTAGCGAAACTAATGAATCTTGAATGACCTGCTTGGCATCTTCCAGCGGCATATTCGTATCGCCGGCAATCAGTGGGAACTGCTCCGGACTATCCATGCCATAATCTGCTGCATTGCTCCCCCAACGTGTTGGGAATCCGGCTGCCAACGTTGTGTCACGCGACTGCGTTACAACATCCGCCAGGAAGAAATACGATTGTGTTTCCGCGATCCCGGGCAGCATATCTGCGTGGAAGGCACGAGCACGCAGCGTGGTGGTGCCCGTGATCTGGATCGGTGCTGTGTATTCGGTGCCTGTGGTCTCGGTGGGAATCGTGCCGTCGGTCGTGTATCGAATCGAGGCACCGTCGGTCACGGTGCTCAGTTCCACATCGAAAGCGGTTTGGAAGAAGCCGTGTTCGACGCTGAACGTCGTCGACTCGACCAATCCTTGGGCGCCGGCGCCATTCGCTGTGCCGGGCGTGGGCGTGGCAAAGAACAGTTCGTTGCCGTCGGTATCGACACCAAAGGTGACGTGAGTGCGCTGAGCCGGATACGACGTACCAAAGTCGTGCAGCACGTCGCCGTCCAACGCCGTCACGGCCAGGTACTCACCGTTGGGACTCAGTTGGAAATTGGTGTGCAGGTAACCTTTTTGATCGAGAGCGGGGTTGGTGATATCCAAGCCCGAGGCAAACACAACCAGGTAGCCGGATGCAGGCAGGGTTGTTCCCGCGGGGAAGGTCCACTTCATCGGCTCGGCCGCGTCGTCTGTTAGATGCATGCCGCCCAAGTCAATCGGTGCATCGACGTAATTTCGTAGCTCGATCCAGTCAGGTGACAACTCTTCGCCGACGAACTCCGCCGCTTCATCTGCACGCACAATCGTGGTCAGTGTGTCG
This sequence comes from Planctomycetales bacterium, assembly GCA_020426755.1. Classification (GTDB taxonomy): domain Bacteria; phylum Planctomycetota; class Planctomycetia; order Pirellulales; family Pirellulaceae; genus JAGQPK01. The sequence continues at coordinate 6,975 of JAGQPK010000049.1, read as the reverse complement.
GCATTTGACGCCATGAACTCGCTGATTTCGAGCGGTTTGCTCAACACAGAAATTGAAACGTCAATCGGTGCTGAATCATTTGTGCCGTCGTTCGCCACATACTGAAATCTATCGACGCCGATGTAACCGGCCTCTGGAGCGTAGCTGAACGAACCGTCTGCGTTAACGGTCACCGCGCCGTGGGTCGCCGCCGTCACGAGTTTCGCGGTCAACGCATCGGATTCGATGTCGCGGTCATTACGCAGCAAGCCGTTGGCGGCAGATACATCCAATGTCGAGTCGGGCAGCAGAAAATATGAGTCGGAGCCACCGATGGCCGGATCGTTGACCGGCGTGACCATTAAGTTGACGGTGACAGGACCGGCCTCGTCCACGCCGTCTGTCACTCGATAGGTGAAGCTATCGGGGCCGTTGTAATTGTCCAACGGGACATACGTGAAGGTGCCGTCTTCATTGAGCGACACGCCGCCATGCTCTGGGCCAATTTCCAGAGTCGCAGTCAAAACGTTGCCGTCGGCGTCAACGTCATTGCCGACAACGCCCGCGGCACGCGTTGAGGTCACGAGCGGAGTGTCCTCGTCAAGCGTATATGTGTCGTCGTTAGGTGCCGGCGGAGTGTTAACGATGAGCGTTACCGTTGCGGCGCTGCTCAGTTGCGTCTGGTCATTGATCTTGTAGCTGAAGGTGGCTGTGCCCGAGAATCCTTGCGAATTGTAGGTGAAGGAACCGTCGGCGTTGAGCGTGAGTTGTCCGTTGGAGACGTCATCTTGGAGTACGGCGGTCAGCGGTGCCAGATCGACGTTGGTATCGTTGACAAGCACGCCCTCCGCGGCGCTGATTGTCAGCGATTGACTTGGCAGGAGTTTGTAGGAGTCGGCAACAGGCACGGCCGGATCGTATTTCGGCAACACCGTGATCGTGACGGTTCCAAGCCTGTCTGAACCCCGAAAGTCGAATGCCCGATAGGTAAACGACGTCTCTCCATTGAAATCTTTTTCCGGCGTAAACAAAAATCCGCCAGTCGATTGCAGTGATACCTTGCCGTGTGCCGGTTGATCAACGAGTTGTGCCGTTAAAGTGTCACCGTCGGCGTCAACGTCGTTGCCCAACACGCCGGGGGCCGATATCAGAAAGAATGTGTTGTCCTCGTCAGTCGTGTAGCTGTCGTCCGCCGGGACCGGAGCCGAGTTGCCGTAGTAGGACTGCAACGTGTCAACAACGTTCGCGGTTTCGGTTCCGTCCAAAGCGCCGTTGAAGACTCGCAGCTCCGCGAGTTTTCCAGTAAACGGCAGCTTGGTGCCGCCCAGCAGGCGACCGATCGTGAGATCCAATCGCCCACGCGGCTGGGTGCTCATGCCGGTTTGTACGACCGGCGCGAGATCATCGACGTAAACCGACATGGTCCCGCCTGCACGCGTCACAGCGACAACATGCAACTGACCGTCGTTCAATTGCGCCGCTTGGGAATAAATCGTCTGCGGTGCAACGCCCAGACCGCCGCCCATACCGGCACTCACTTGACCGTTGGCGTTGATCGACAACCCCCAGTCAGTACCAAAGCCGTTGCTGTTCGAGTCGATCAGGCCCGTATTCTCAAACCAGTTGCCATTGCCGCCGACTAGCCCGTCTGAATCAGTCGAAAAGGCAACGACCACACTAAAGTCATCCGCATTCGTCAGCGGGTTATCGTTTGACGTGACGGTGAGGTAATCATCCCCGTCTGACGAATCAAATAACAGAGTCGGCCGTCCGCCCAGTCCGGTCTCCGACAATGTCGGCGTGCCGAAACCGCTGGCGCTAATCCCCGATACATTATCGACCCACGCCGTGACCGCCGCGCCTTCAGCCACTGTGCCGACCAGATCGGCAGCTCGCCAATGGCCGACGAGGTCACCTGCGAGCAGCGACCGCGCTTCCAGGCTTTCGCAGACATCGAGTTGCGTGCGCTTGCGACGCTTAGCGCGAGTCGGCTGCGATGAGAATGATCGTCGAAGTTGCTGGAATACAGAGCGGCGCTTGTAATTCATATTTGTTTCCACTGTCTGCCTGACACCAAGTGCTCTGAGTCTGTTTTAACTCGAATCCGTCAGAAAGTCGCGCAGAGATTCAAAGTATTCGCGGGCCGAACTGCGCATGTCCGGTGCAATTCAAATAAGTTTCGCGGCAAATGTTCTCAACGGCGAACGCACGCAAATGTCGCAGTCACGAACCGATTTTCCACGACCACGCTCGCGCATCACCATTGAGCGCCGTACGCCAACCAACGAAAACCACCACGCCCATCGTTTACAGTTCGTGAAACACGCGACTGAAAACTACGGGCGGTCGCCAGTGGAAGGTTGGCAGATTGGACATCCGCGCTTAACGTTCACGCCACTTTACGCAGCTCAGCATCGCCGAGCACGGCGTGGAGCTAGTAGGACGCAAAATTGAGATCCGGTTTTAACAGAGCGCATCGCGTCGGGCAACGAAATTCCCGGCCAGGATGCTAGTTGAGAGGCCGGGATCGGCGAAAGGCGTGAGCTTGCGCGCTACGCGTTGCCCCCCTCCCGCAATTGGCTCTCAACGGATTTGCAGCGCGCAGTCCGGGAGGGGGATTCAGGGGGAGGGCGACGGTTACTGAGAGGAAGATCGCCGCAGCAGTCGCCTCACCATCTTCTCGATTGTCGGCAGCAGCGCAATCGATCTCACTTCAAAATGCTAGGCCGCTGGCGAGTCGACGTGTGTCAGTCCTCGATAGACTGAGTCGACCACGGCAGCAGGGATCTGATGGAGTTCTTCGGCGGCTCCGGCAAGTAAACTCAGTTCGGCAAGTTGACGTAAACGCCGCGGCACGCCATGGCTCAAGTCAAACAACAGGTCGACAGCGTCGGGCATAAAGATGCGATCGTTAACACCGACTCGCGACAACATTTCGTTCAGATAGTTGGCTGATTCGTCCAGATCCCATGGCTCAATGTCGATTCGAAGCTCGCAGAGATCATTCAGTTTCGAACCGAACGCCGCCGACCGTTGTCGTTGGGCGCTTAGCACAATCGTGATTTGTGCGTCCGGATGCGGATCGATGAGTGCCAGGCGGCTGAGTGCAGCGTGGACGTCACCGCCTGCTTCGTCCGCATCGTCGACCATGATCACGGTAGGCATCCGCTGGTAGCGGTTGGCGATCAGTCGATCCGAGATGCCGCTCCAACAATCCACGACGTTGGCGTTTGGCGGAACCAGATGTCCGAGCCCGTTGGCCAGCTTCCAGATGAGCTCGTTGGCGGACAGACCGACCGCATTGATTTTGATTACGTGGGATCCGGCGCGGCGAAGCTGTCGCGTGGCGACTTCCAGTACCAAACTCTTGCCGGTACCACTTGCACCAAACAGGAATCCGAGCCGACGTCCATTGGCAATCAGGAAGTCGAGTCGAGCGAGCGCTTCCTCGTGTACGGCACTCGGATAGTAATCTGACGGATCCAACTGGCTGGCGAATGGGGAATGGTCGAGTCCCCAGTAGTCGATATGCATGACGTTTCTCCAATTCGGCACGACAACCGCGCGGGAGTGTAGAAGTACCCGCCAAACAGGTCAATACGAAGTCTCGTCCGGTCTGCCACCGTTTCGCGGGTGACGGTACAATGTGGCAATCAGCGATGTTGGATCACGGTCCGCCCACGTCGCGACGAAGCAAAACCAACGGTTCGTCGCGCCCCTCCGGCCTTTAGAAACGCAAGTCTAATCCGCCCATGGAAAAAATTGTTTCGATCCCCGATCCCCACCATCCGGTGGACGTGCGGCTGAAGAACCCGCCGCTGGCAGCACTGCTAGCTTGGCTGATTCCTGGTGCTGGGCACATTTACCAGCGCCGCTACGCCAAGGGGATCCTGTTCATGGTCACGATTTTGGCGACCTTTTTCTTTGGCTTAGCGATCGGTGGCGGCAAAGTGGTTTACGCTTCGTTCCGCGCCCCGGACATGCGCTATCCCTATTTGTGCCAAGTTGGCGTCGGGATTCCTGCGTTGCCGGCGCTAATCCAGCGTCATCGGGTGATTGGCAGCGTCCCTGCGAAGCCGCCATTGTGGAACGGATTCATGGCGCCGCCTCGGCAGCCGGTTCGTGAGCAAGAGAATGACGAACTGGGCGATTGGCATCGCGGGCTTAAGACCAACTTCGAACTGGGCACGCTCTACACGATGATCGCGGGGCTATTGAACATACTCGTTATTTATGACGCGTACGCGGGGCCCATGTATATGGCGACGGAGACGCCCACGGATAAGCCGCCGCCTCCGGACAGTTCCCCGCCGACGTCGTGACCGTGTTTTAGCGTGTCTAACCGTGTGTAATCGTGGTTGGTATCCGCGAATCGTGCCATCATGTGAACGGTGCGCTGGCCACGCGGCCCACGCACTATCGACCTGCTCGCCGGAATCTTAAGACGATGAATGCAGTGACCCTATTGGCTCCCTTGTTCGCGACAACTTGGTTTAACCGCATGTGGTATAGCATGCCACTTGTGGTTGTAATCAGTTTGGTTTACGGCGCGACGCGTCATGAGCTGATGCGTCCGATTATTGAACAGTCGGTCCGATTTGGCATCTGGATTCTGGTCTTTATGGTGATCGTCTTTGTCGTCCTGACGGGCGTCACGGCAATGATTGATTAGCTCGCCGCGCTGGCGAGAGGCCATCGCGGCAGCTAACACCTCACTCGCTGTACTCACCGTCCAGTGAGCATGCATTTGAGTCTCACGCGCTGGAAGCTGAAATGCTGCTTAACAAGTGGGCCGATTGCTTGGACGCGATGGCGCGTTCGCTTAGAATGAATGTCTTGACATTCGTCGAAAACGTTCGCGACCGGAACCGCGAACGTTTCTGAATCTTAGCAGAGGCAACCACTCATGATCCCCTTTCGCAAGTCCACGCGCCAAAGATCCGTCCGCAATTCGCTGTCGAATGTTCGCCGCTTCAATGCGCACGGTTCTGTGATTGAGCCGCTGGAAAGCCGTTGCATGTTGGCGCAAGTTTCCGGCACGATTGCCAGCGACACTGCCTGGACGACGGCGGACTCGCCCTACGTGGTGACGGGCAACATCACCATTTCTTCGCAGGCCACGTTGACGATTGAACCTGGTGTGACGGTCCAGTTTCGTCCGAATGTTGGCATGACGGTCAATGGTCGTTTGTTAGCGGAGGGCACTCCGGCGGAACGCATCACATTCGAACGAGCGCTGACTTCGAAGTGGAGCGGGATCAACTTCAAGAACTCATTGGCAGACAATCGGATCACGTATGCGGACATGACTTCGGGTGATAGTGGTGGACAGTTGCTCGACGTCGATCACTCGCGGTTGCTAGTTGATAACGTGACTTGGTCGGGGACGGCCGGGACGGTGATCGAGGTGCTTCACCCGTCGCTGATCGTGCGCAACTCGGCGTTTCCGATTTCGACAAACGGCAATGAAGTGCTGCATGGCGAACAGATCACCGGCGACGAATACTTGATTGTGGAAGGCAATGTGTTTGCCAACAGCAACAACGGGGCCGACGTAATTGACTTTCTGGGCGCGAATCGTCCCGGGCCGGTCATGGAGGTGCGGAACAACATCTTCTTAGGCGGCGGTGACGACGGTCTCGATTTGGACGGCACGGATGCCTATATCGAAGGCAACGTGTTCATGAACTTCAAGAAGAACACGTCGCGAGCCACGACATCCAACGCGATCGCAACGGGGTTGCCTCAGGACGGCGAGAGCATTCGTACGGAAATCACGGTCGTGCGCAACATCTTCATCGACAACGATCACGCGATTCTCTTGAAGGAAGACGCCTTCGCGACGGTCGAGAACAATGTCTTCATTGGCAGTCGTATCGCCACGATGCAATTCAACGAAGTCGGCGGCACGGCGGTGAAGGGCGTTGGCAAAGGCGCCGATCTGACAGGGAACATTTTTGTCGACAATAAGTTGTTGTTCAAAAATCTGATTGATCAGCCTAGCTTCAAAACGCACTTGACGGTGAATAACAACTTGTTGCCCAACGAGGTTGTGGATTTCGGTGGCACGCCGATCAATGCACACGACCTTGGGACGGCTAACATCAGTGGCGACCCGCTGTTCGTTGATCAGGCCGCTGGTGACTTTCGTCTGCAACCCGGATCGCCGGCGATCGGTGCCGGTCGATTGGGAATTGACCTCGGCCCGATTGTGCCGTCCGGCGCGATGCTCGTACCCCGTGGTCCAATTGGTGCCACCGGTGACGTAACCGTGGACGTAGGCGGGCCCGGAGTATCGAACTATCGTTATCGCTTGGACGGCGGGACGCTCAGCGAGCTACGTCCCGTAAGCGATCCGATCGAGTTGCACGGACTTGATTCGTCCGTTGCGCACAATCTGCAAGTCGTCGCCATGAATGATTCGGGCGAGTGGTTCACGGGGCAGACTGCCTCCTGGCAGGCACGCACCGTTCAGGTCATCACGCCGAATCGTACTCGTAGCGGTGAGGCACTGCCGATTGTCGCGCGGGGTCTCAACTGGCAAGGCGACATCGACACAACTTGGAGTCCGATTTTGTCCTTGACTGGCGCCGCACTTTCGGAAACCGATGTGACGCTGCTCAAAGGCACGGCTGCTTTGGCACCGATCGTGAGCGAGACGAGTGACTTTCAAGTGTCACTCGAAGGGACGCAAGTCGGCATTCAAGTGTTGCCCAATGACTATCCGACCCAGGATGTATCGGGCACGCTTGCGAGCGACACGGTCTGGTCCGCCGATGTCGAATATCATGTCGTCGACAATCTAACGCTTGCTGCCGGTGCCACGCTCACCATCGAGCCGGGCACGCGTGTGATGCTGGGCGACAAGGTCAATCTGGTCGCGAATGGGAAGTTGGTCGTCAACGGCTCGGCTGCGGATCCTGTGCTCTTCAATTCGCTCGATCCGGCCAAGCCCTGGGGCGGAATTGAGCTGCGGGGTAACCAACCCTACTCGGT
>JAGQPK010000499.1 GCA_020426755.1 Planctomycetales bacterium | reverse complement strand
CCGCGTGTGCTGTCCGATTTGGAGGGCGCGAACGAGCTGGTAGCGGTGGACATTGACGGTGATCAGGATCTCGATTTAGTGGCCGGAGCATTTGCCTATCCGAGTGATCTGGTCTGGTATGAGAACACGAATGGGCAAGGCAATTTCGCGTCAGCGCAGATCATTGCCACGGGCCTGAACAGTGTCGAATCAATTGCCATCGTGGACTACGATGGCGATCAGGATCTTGACGTCGTAGCGCACTCGGTCTTTGACGGAGTGATCTTCTGGTGCGAAAACACGGATGGGCAAGGAACGTTTGGGGAGACGCAACCGATCCTGGCGGGCTTGGCCGTATCGCCGTCGTTGGCGATTGGTGACATCGACGGCAACGGCACGTTGGATATCGCCTACGCATCCCTAACGCATGACTACGTCGGCTGGTTTGCCGACCCGCGAACGTCGACTGCTCAGCCGGAGACGATTTCCGAGTTAGGCATTTTGGGCCCCGATGCCGTGGCGACGTTTGATGCGGACGAGGATGGAGATCTCGATGCCGTGGTCGCGGCAGTCGAAGATAACGCAATTGTTTGGTTCGAGAACGTCGATGGCGACGGCAGCTTTAGTGAAGGTATTTTGGTCGACGTCTTAGCTGGGGCCATCTACGTCACTCCGGCGGATTTCAACGCCGACGGACGTGACGACATCTTGGCAGTCGGCGCGGCGGGCACGTTAGCTTGGTATGAAAACCTGCCGGGCGCGGATTTCGGTCCCCGTCAGATGCTATCGGATTCGTTGCAGGGCAGCGAGTTTGCTACCGCGATGGATGTGGACGGCGACGGTGACTTCGATGTGATCGCCACGGTCAACTACGAGCCGAACGCGCAAATTGTGTGGTACGAGAACACAGATGGACAGGGCACATTCGGCGGTGCACATATCGTCGACGAACAGTTGACATCGCCGCGTGAAGTTGCCGTGGCAGACTTCGATCAAGATAACGATCTCGATTTCGCGGTGGCATCGTTGTTCGACAATCAAATCGTCATTTTCACCAACGAGGACGGCAAGGGGCAGTTCGAAATCGCTCAGGTGATTCCCACGACTCAAGACATCCCAGTCGATGTCGAAGCCGGCGACATCGATGGTGATGGTGACATTGATTTGACGTTTATGGAATTCAGTGGCAACTCGGCGGCGTGGATTGCCAACGATGGCAGCGGTACTTTCGGTGAACCCACAACAATCGGCAGTGTGCCCGCCGGCCCCGAAGGCATTGACTTGGCCGATCTGGATGGCGACGGTGACCTCGATATCCTGATCAGCTCCCTAGTCGACGATCAGTTTTCCTGGTTGGAAAATTTCGGCAACGGCAACTTCAATGATGTTCAGATAATTGCCGAGCATGTTACTGGCGCGAGTGCTATACAAGCGGCCGATATCGATGGCGACGGCGACCTGGATGTGATCGCCACTGCGTATGAATTGAGCCGTGTGCTCTGGTATCGCAACATCGGCGGTAGCGACCTCAATTCCGACGGCCAATTTGACGCCAGCGACATCGACTTCTTGTGTGAAGCAGTTTTATCAGGCGCAAACGATTTGCATTTCGATTACAACGATGATGGGCTGCTCGATCAGCGAGATCACCAGTTCTTTGTCACGGAGATCGCGGAAACGAGCAGCGGGGATGCGAACTTGGACGGCGTGTTTGATTCGAGCGACTTCGTGTTCGTGTTTGTGGCAGGCGAGTACGAAGACGATCTCGTTGGCAACTCGACATGGGCAACTGGCGATTGGAATTGCGACGGTGAATTCAGTTCCTCAGATTTGGTGCATGCGTTCCAAGCAGGTCTGTATGTCGGACAGCCCGATCCGCGTGCCGCTACTGCGTTGATCGCGTAGACTGGATGCCATGTCGACGCAGCCGAAGAAAACGAGTGATGCCCTGCAATTGACGGCTAGTCCGAACTTTCCGGCCTGGCTGGATCAGGTCGGCGTGAGCTTGGCGTTCAGTACCTACCAAGTCGGCAAACTGTTCTTTGTAGGACACAAGAACCTGGAACGCTTGGCAGTTTTCGAGCGCACGTTCAATCGGTGCCTCGGGCTGTGGACGGATGGTGAGTCGTTGTGGTTAGCGGCCGCCTATCAACTGTGGCGATTGGAAAATGCGCTGTCGGCGGGCACAACCACCGCGGACGGCTACGACCGATTGTTTGTGCCGCGTGTCGCATACACGACCGGAGACGTCGACGTACATGACATTGCCGTCGATGGTGCGGGCGGTCTGGTGTTCGTCAACACGCTGTTTAGTTGCTTGGCGACGCTGTCGGAACGCTACAACTTCACGCCCTGCTGGCGGCCACCATTCATTGATCGCTTGACGGCGGAGGATCGTTGCCACTTGAACGGCTTGGCGATGGACGAGGGAAAGGCTCGCTTCGTCACGGCATGTGCGCAATCCAACGAGCGAGGCGGTTGGCGTGAACAACGGCGCGCGGGAGGTTGCGTGATCGATGTGGCATCAAGTGAGATTATCGTTCAGGGCCTGTCGATGCCTCATTCACCGCGTGTGCGCAACGGAGAATTGTGGCTGCTTAATTCTGGCGAAGGCAATTTGGGCCGTGTCGATTTGCAGACAGGCCGCTTCGAGCCCGTCGTGTTTTGTCCTGGATATGCACGCGGTCTAGCATTTTATGACAAGTACGCCATCATCGGGCTTTCACGCCCTCGCAACGAGACGTTCGCCGGATTGGCGTTAGATGACGAGTTGGCCAAACGCCGGATGCAGCCCGGCTGCGGTTTGATGGTCGTCGACCTGGAGCGCGGCGTGCCGGTCGAATGGCTGAACTTGGCAGGAAGCGTGGAAGAACTGTACGACGTGGTCGTGCTGCCGGGTGTCCGCCGAGCGAAAGCGCTCGGGCTGAAGAATGACGATATTCGGCACAACGTCTGGTTCGCTGACGATGGTGACGTGGCCCACTGGGTCGCCGGCGAAAAGTGATGCGAATATTCGGACGGATCTGGAATGATCTGGACTGGATCGAACGGATCGCACTGAACAGCTCGATCCGTCTGATCCAACTAAGTCCGCTTAGCCGAGTTCCGCACGCAAACGTTCGAGCAGTGCCTTGGTGGCCTTGATGCCCTCGTTTTCGCCCAGCTTGCTGCCCTCGTATTCGATGCCCAGGTAGCCGTGATAGCCAGCGGCCAGGACGATCTTGAGCATCTGCTCGTAGTCCGTATGGACCTCATTACCCTTGTCATCGAAGTCGTGGGACTTCGCACTGACGGCCTTGGCGAAAGGCATCAGTTCAATGACGCCCTTATAACGATTGTACTGTTCGCCATTGCCAAGATTGAAGTTGCCGAAATCGGGCAACGTGCCGCAAGCCGGCAAATTGACTTGCTTCATCACTTCGCTCAACCATTGGCCATTCGATGATAAGCCACCGTGATTCTCGACGATCACACTAATGTTGTGCGGCGTGGCGAATTCGGTTAGCGCACGGAGGCCATCCGCGGCGCGATAGATCTGATCTTGGTAGCTGCCCGCACTGGCGGCATTAACGCGGATTGCATGACAACCGAGCGTCTTCGCGGCTTCGACCCATTTGTAGTGGTTCTCCACGGCCTGCATCCGCTTGGTCAAGTTGGGATCGCCCAAGTTGCCTTCACCGTCGCACATGATCAGCAATTGCTTGACACCGTGGTCGCTGGCGCGTTTGTTCAGTTCTTCGAGATAGGCTTTATCAGTCGCTTTGTCTTTGAAGAATTGGTTTACGTATTCGATCGCTTCAATACCGAATTCAGTCTTCGCGTACTTGGCAAAATCGAGATTATCCAGCTTGCCGCCAAACAGCGATTTGTGCAGCGACCATTCTGCCAAGGAGATCTTGAACAGCGGTTCGTCCGCCGCCAACGCGGCAGGAGCCAACATCGCACCGACGCCAGCGGCCAGCACACCACGGGTAAATGCGCGACGTGAGCAATTGATCTGATTGAAACCTTCCATCGACAACACCTCTCGTTGATTCTTTTTCTATCCGGTTCTAGCGCCGGGGCACGGTCGTTCCCCAGTTTGGTCTGGGTCAAGCCGCATTAGAACATCGGCGCAGTCGGTTCGCTACTGCCTGCGGCAGTCAGCGATCGGATCCGAAGCTTCGTCACGCGAAGTCGCCATATCGAGCTCAGTTCGCGGTAGCGCTAGTTCGCCGCAACGCTGGTTCGCCGCAACGCGTTAGCGTCGGTTAGCCCCGGCGCGGACTCAACCCCGAAGAAATCGCGACTAACGTCTATCGGCGAACTACTGCCCGGGCTTAGTTCGCCGCAACGCGTTAGCGTCGGTTAGCTCCGGCACGGACTCAGCCCCTGAAGAAACCGCGACTAGCGTCTTTCTGCGAACTACTGCCTCGGTCTAGTTCGGTGAACTGCTGTCGGCTCCCGACGTTCGGCAAGTTGACATTCTAGAAGGGGGGCACCCGCCATCGCGCTGTCGGCGATGTCAAGGATTTTGAAGTTTGGCCCTATTGTTGGCTCGTGCCCCGCCGCAAAAGCAGCTTCCGCAGGGGTTTTCTTAGTGGCAATTCGCAGGTGAATTAAATAAAATGGGCGGAGTACATACCTTTCTGGAAGCAACGGTTCCTTAGCAAT
>JAGQPK010000498.1 GCA_020426755.1 Planctomycetales bacterium | reverse complement strand
GGTTCGCTCGGCCAGAAATGGTCGGGCGTCGACGATCCGCGTCTTGGTGAGGCGGCGCGGCGTTTGCGTCAGATCGCTCGCGTCATACTGAGCCGCGAACAATTGCTGCCGCTGTGCGTCGAGCACCACCCACAGGGAGTTGGTCGAAACGCATGGTTGAGCTGCTAGAACGTCGAGCGTGTCGAGTGCGATCACGTTGCAACCTGTAGCGTAGGCGTATGTCTTGGCGACCGTTGCTCCAATCCGTAGTCCGGTGAATGAGCCCGGCCCGGCGCAGATCCCCAACAGTTCAACTTCACGCGGCGACCAGGAACAGGCCTGCAGGGCTCGCTGGATTTCACTAGCAAAGCTTTCTGTGGTACGTCGCTGGTCAGGCAACGCCGCTTCGTACACAATCTGTTCGCCAGTAAGTAATGCCAGGCTGCCCGGTGTCGCTGAGGTATCAAGAGCTAGAATCTTCACGTGATCGTCGGAATCTTTATTGTCGATTGGTTTGCCAGTCGCCATTCGGTGTATGCCGGCGACCGCGGTTGTTTTTGTGAATTGTCTTCAAGTCTTTGCGGAATGAGAACGGATCGATGAACAGCGAGACGGATTGCCAGCCCACTTCGGATGTGAGGCTATTGCCAGCAAGAGACGCCCAGGCTGCACGATCGGCTCTGCGCCGCGATGCGTTGATCTTGTTCTTGATTGCCGGCATCTGGTTAGGCGGTTGCTGGATGAGTTACGGCTTCTACATGGTGGAGAAGATTCTAACTCGGTTGTTGACTCCGTGTGGTCTGACCTGGCTGGCGCTCTTGTTTCTCTGGCGTTACATCCGGGCGACCGGTCTGGTCTGGCCGGCACGTGCCGCGATGCTGTTGTTCTTTTTTTACTGGACGACCGCCAACACGTATACCGGCAATCTCGTCGCGGGAATCCTGGAGGGACGCTATGCGCCGATTGACCCCGCAAAGGTTGAACCTTTCGATGTGGTGGTTGTGTTGGGTGGTGCCACTCAATCTGATCCGCAGGGCAATGTTTGGCTCGGCTTCACTGGCGACCGAGTGGCCTTGGCCGCGCGGCTGTACCATCACGGAAAAGTCCGGAAGCTGGTGACGACCGGCGTGGTTCAGGAATGGACAACCGAGGCGGTTAATATGTCGGATGCGACCGAACGCATTTGGCGTGATCTCGGCGTAGAGGCGGAAGACATCGTGAAGATCGGTGGCCGGAACACGACCGAGGAGCTGCAAAACGTGCGCGAATTGTTGGGGGACCAACCGCCGCCGCGCGTTGGCCTACTCACATCGGCATTTCACTTGCCGCGAGCGGAACGGTTAGCAAGACAGAACCATGTCAGCGTGATTCCGATCCCTGCGGCGCGGATGTCGACCAACGATGATCCGCTACCCTTGGCCGTGATTCCGTACCACGCGGGCGTGATGCTAATGGATGTGAGCGTCAAGGAGTTCCTGGCGGCCCTGATTCGTCGCTAACATCGCGGAGGCTTAGTCGTGCGATCGCGCCTTTTGGGAGTGCGATTGCGTAGCGATCGCTTTTCAAACGTGCAAAGAGCGACAGTGCGCCTGGATTCCGGCCATTGGCGATCGAAGAGCTTCGTACCGGACTGGTTCGTTTGAAAATGGCACTCACGTGGCCGCACCCCCGTAATCGCTTGTTTCTCTGCGTTTCTGGGCGTGGGGCAGCGATCGCCAGTCGACCGATCTGGACGCGAGGGGCGGTGACAGCTTACCTTAGTTGCCGAACGCAATAGGTATTTCGTGTAGGCCGCGAGGGATCGTTCATTGACTGGCTGGGATGAGTTTGCTGCGTGGTTGCCACAAGCGTCGGCCTTGTCGTCGCCGGTGATTGTGGCCGTGGCTGCTGCGCACCTAGGCGTCTTCGCGTTGCTATGGAACTGGCATGGTCGTGATGTGCGGGCCATCGTGGGCTGCTTAGACGAGTTCACTCGCGGATTGCGCTATCGCAGCGTTCTACAGCGTGCTCGACCATCCATCAACCAGATTGATGCGTTCATTCAGGACATCAACGACGTGCTGCAGGATCCGCATCGTGCAGCGGAACGAGCTGAATGTTTGCGGCGGATGCACATTTTGGATGAACGCCGACGGTATCTCGATTCGAATTCTTTCGAAACCGTCAGCAACATGGCGCGTACGATGATCGAAGCCTATCCGCTAGCGGGCGTACTCGGCACCATCCTAGCGATCGGTGCCGCCTTCCAGCGCGGGGCGGCCCAAGATGCACAGGCGACCATGGCCGCCATCGTTGCTCGTTTTGGCGACGCGATCTGGTCAACTTTTTTTGGATTGTGCGCCGCGATACTCTTGATGTTCGTGCACAGTTTGCTTGAACCAAGATTTGGTCGCTTGACAGAAACTCGTGGGCACGTTCGCGAAGTGATTGCGAAGGCCAAGCGTGAGCTTGCCATGTCGGTGGGGGAAGCGGAAGTGAGAAAGCCATGAGTGTTTCGCGCTACGCTACCACTCGAAAGCGGCTCACGTTCCAGCTGACACCGCTGTTGGATCTGCTGCTGATCGTGATCTTTGCGCAGTATATGGAGGTGCAGCAGAGGTCCGAGGCCGCTCGTTCGGATATCGCGGAACAGCAACAAGCACTTAACGACGCGCGCGACAACTACTTGGCGAAGGCAGCCAGTTTGCAACGTCAACACTTGGCGATTGCCGATCGGTGGGCCAGTGCGCTCGATCTACCGCGTGCGCTGACGCGCGTGATCAGCCAACTCGAAGCAGACGGTCGCACGGTCGATGCGGAACGTCTGAATGCTGCGGCCGGTCACATCCAGGGGCAGATCACAGCGCGCGGCGAGCAACTGCTCGAGTTCATGGTGCAGTACGATGAGATGCAGAAGCATGTCACACTGTGGCAACTCCATCTGTTGGCGAATGGGCAGGCGGAGCTGAGTGACGGGACGCGACAGCAACGTGTTTCGTTCGGTGATGCGGATGAGTTTATTCAACGTCTCTTGGATGCGAGCAAACGATTCGACCGCCCGAAAACTCTCGTGATCATCCTTTTGTCCTATGGTGATACGCAAGCGGGCTTTCGTCGCATTGCTGCGCAGGCCATGCCGGCTTTGACAGAACGACTCCGCGAGGATTCGTCACGGACTCGATGGTACGACTATTCCCTGCTCGGCTATCGTCCGCAACCGGCCGGCGATCGGCCCTGATTGTGAGTTGAACATGAGTGAATCGCTGCCCCGGCGTATGGCCACGGTAACTCGTCAAGCGACTACGGCCGGCGTGGTACTGACGCTTGCCTACTTGTTGTCACAGTTTCTGCCACGTGGTGCGGTAGGCCCGTTAGAAACTAGCAAGCAACCCCAGCGCGATCAGAGCCAGCAAGAGGAGACTGGGCCGACCGTCAGAAATGCGCAATTGCGGAATGACGAGCCGGCGGCGGAACCGCAGCCGGTCGCCGTCGAACAACCTGATCCTGCCGCGACAGGCGTCCTGACGGTACTGATCGTGGAACGCGATTACTTTTTGATGTATCCAGACGCTGCCGGCGAGATGCGGACGGCGCGGGCTTCTCTGAATGAAGTACGGCACTGGGCTGATCGTGCCAGAGGCGACGCCAACGGCATTCGTGTTCGGGTGCTTCGCAGCGAAACGGCACGTGCGTCGGCCGAGCAGCAGTTGTTAAGCGAACTAAACGAGCTGGGAATCGGCGGTGATCAGATCTACATGCCCGGCGAACTGCTGCCCTGAGGTTGCTGGCTGACTGGCAATCTGATTCGTTTTTTTGTACTCGCTCTAAGAAATTGTTCCGTCTTGCCGGATGCTTGGCGCTGGACAGAATCGCCGTCCAGATTAGGATACAAGCTTGGCCACCCTCCAAAAGTCTGGGGGCGCGCCAGGGTCGGTGCCAGCCTGAACGCATCGGTTCGCGAGAGTGGTGGCGGGCAGCGAAAAACTCAATCAAAGACTTGGACTTCGCACCCAGTGTCGTCCCGCGCGCCGTCACGTTGTGCGGGCCAACTGACAACAGAATAAGCCAACGGCAGAAGAGAAGGTACGGCAATGAAGGTCATTTTGCGATCGCACTATGTCACGAGCGCCTTGCGCGGGTCTGTTAGTTACCTGCGCAGTCTGACGCAGAAACGACAGGTTGTTGTAAGTAGTTTGTTGGTGCTGAGTCTATTGAGCGTGGCAGATTCGGCATCTGCTGTGGAGACACGCAAGTTCACGGTTACTGAAGCGACTCGCCAAGGGCTGATGGGATTTTCCGCGGCGCTGGGCGGTGACCTAGGCTTCGCCGGTGCCCCGGCCGGTACGACTCTGCCCGGCAAGGGGTATATTTTCAACGTCGAAACGGGTGAGCTGTGGCATACGGTGCGGCCGCCGACTGAGTACAATTTCAGTGACAATCTATTCGGCTTCAATGCGAAGATGACGTCGAATCGGCTGATTGTCGGCGATCCGGCGAATCCGAATGCAGTGACCAAACGGCCTGGTGCGGCGTACGTATTTGATCCGTTGTCCGGCGAGCAACTTTTTCGGCTTACACCCAGCGATTCATTCGGAGGTAACGAGTTTGGCTTCGGCATAAATGCCTACCAAGACGTCGCGATCGTAGGTGCTCCCAATCTGGGAGTAGGCTTGGGT
>JAGQPK010000497.1 GCA_020426755.1 Planctomycetales bacterium | reverse complement strand
GAGCCGCAAGGCTTCCACTGAAGCGTTGCTCGCGGCGCTGTCTGATGGCTCGATCCAGATTTCTGACTTGGCACTTGATCAACGCCAGTCGTTGGCTAATCACCCGGACCGTGAACTACGCGCGGCCGCTCGGCGAGTGTTGGAGTCGGGTGGCGCGTTGCCCAACGAAGATCGCCAAAAGGTATTGGACGCGATGCTGCCGATCACCGAGCAAAAGGGCGACGCGGCCGCCGGCAAGTTGGTATTCACCAAGACCTGTGCCAAGTGTCATATGCACAGCGGTGAAGGCAATCGTATCGGGCCGGACTTAACCGGCATGGCAGTCCATCCGAAGCACGAACTGCTCACCCACATTCTGGATCCTAACCGGAGTGTCGAAAGCAATTTTCGTACTTATACCGTCGTGACGGAAAGTGGCCAGGTGCTGGTGGGGATGTTGGCATCGGAATCAAAGACTGCCGTTGAACTCTTCAATGCCGAAGGTGAAAAGAAGACGGTGTTGCGTCAGGATATTGACGAACTGATCGCGTCACGTCAGTCACTGATGCCGGAAGGCTTTGAAAAACAGCTCAACGAAACCCAGTTGCGCGATCTGCTAGAGTTCCTGACTCAACGTGGCAAGTATGTGCCAGTCGATCTAACAAAGGCTGCCACGATTGCCAGTGATCGAGGAATGTTCAATCAAGCGGACGACGTCAACGAACGTTTGGTGTTTGACGACTGGTCGGCGAAAACGTTTGAAGGCGTACCGTTCCATTTGATTGATCCGCGCGACGGACGCGTGGCGAATATCATTCTGCTGAATGGCCCGAACGGGCAGATTTCGCGGCGGATGCCAAGGTCGGTAACGGTGCCGGCCGGTGGTATGCCCGTCAAGTCGATTCACTTGTTGAGTGGGGTCAGTGGTTGGGGGCATCCCTATGGAGAACCCAGCAGTATCTCCATGAATGTCGTCATCAACTACGCCGACGGCGAGTCGGAGACGCATCCGCTGAAGAACGGCATTCACTTCGCCGACTACATCCGTCACGTGGATGTGCCAGCATCGAAGTTGGCGTACATCTTGCGTGGACGACAGATGCGATATCTGGCGATCACGCCGGAGCGCGAAGCGCCGATCGAATCGATTGAGTTTGCCAAAGGCAGCGATCGTTCCGCACCCATTGTGATGGCGGTAACATTGGAGTCTCGCTAGATCGGCGCCGGGACAGGAACCGACGCTAACGCGTTGCGGCGAACTGGGTGATTGAGGAATGATGATTGCTGATTATCGATCTTTGATCTTTGAATGAAACGGCAATGCGATTTTCAACGAGCGCGTCCGCATTCCAAAATCAGAAATCCGAAATCAGCATTCAGAAATCAGCGACAGCGCCAGAGCAAACCGACGCTAACGCGTTACGGCGAACTACGAATCGTTACGTCGAGCTTTGCTCGGAAAGGATCGATATGGCAAAGAACGTGCTAGGTGGTGAACTGCAGACTTGCTCCGTGTCTCCGCGCACCGGTTTCTATCGAGACGGCTGTTGCAACACGGGTCCGAGTGACGCGGGGTTGCATCTCGTTTGTGCTGAAATGACTGCCGAGTTTCTGACTTTTTCCAAGATCCGTGGTAACGATTTGTCGACGCCCAATCCCATGTATGACTTTCCTGGATTGCAGCCCGGCGATCGGTGGTGTCTGTGTGTGCAGCGTTGGCAGGAGGCGTATCGTGAAGGAGTAGCGCCGCGCGTTGTGCTTTCTGCCACGCATATCTCGACACTGGAATTCGTCACGCTCGAAGAATTGGAAGAGTATGCCGCAGACATCTGAGGTCTGGGATCTAATCGTGATCGGCGCGGGCGCCGCTGGCATGATGGCGGTCCAGCGCGCGGCTGAGCTAGGCCTGCGAGCACTCTTGCTGGAAAAGAACCGCAAGCCGGGCGTGAAAATCCTCATCTCGGGTGGCACTCGGTGCAATCTGACACATAACACGAACGTGGCCGGGATTCTCGAAGCGTTCGGTGAGCAGGCGAAGTTTCTCCGGCCAGCCGTGCGTGAATTCCCGCCGGAACGTGTCGTCGAACACTTTCATCAATTGGGCGTCGCGACGAAGTTGGAACCTAATGGCAAGGTGTTTCCGGCCACAGACCGCGCGTACGATGTGCAGCAGGCGTTGTGGAAGAGCTTGCTGAATTCCGGTGCCGAGGCAGTGCTAGGTGAAGCAGTCACCCAGGTGAACCGCGAACCCGATTCATGGCTTGTGACGACCGCCATGGATCGCTATCGGGCTCGCAGGCTCTTGGTCACAACGGGCGGGTGTTCGTATTCGGGATGCGGTACAACCGGTGATGGCTACGCCTGGATGCGCGAGTTGGGGCATACGATCATCGAACCGCGTCCGGCCTTGGTGCCACTGACCTCACCCGACGCTTGGGTGCGGGAACTGACTGGCGTTACGCTAGAGGATGTCGTGTTGCGCGCCGTACCTGCCAACTTCGACATCGACTGTACGGATGTCAACGAGCGGTTGGCGCGAGTTCGCAAGGGGGCCACAATCACGCGGCGGACTGCGCTTCTGTTCACTCACTTCGGACTCTCGGGGCCGGCTGCAATGGATGTGTCGCGGGCGGTCACACGCGCTGAACAGCCGAGCGACGTGCAGCTAGTTTGTGACCTGCTGCCGGACGAAACAGTCGAGTCACTCGAATCTCGTTTGCAGCACGAATGTCAGCAGCAAGGCGGGCGGACGACGGGACGATGGCTCAGCGAGCTGATACCGCAGCGTCTGGCTGTTGCGGCGCTGGAGCGGCTGAGGTTGGACGCACTCGGGCGACTGGCTGAGCTTTCGCGCGATGCGCGCCGCGGAATTCTACGGGAGCTCAAATCAATGCGATTGCGCGTGGACGGCTCGCGTGGTTTTGCCAAGGCGGAGGTTACAGCCGGCGGTGTGTGCCGGGACGAAGTCAATCCCAAGACGATGGAAAGCCGCCTTGTGCCGGGGCTGTATCTCGCCGGTGAGCTGTTGGACGTCGATGGGCCAATTGGCGGCTTTAACTTTCAGGCGGCCTTCAGCACTGGGCGTCTTGCTGCCCAGTCAGTCAGAAATGCGAATTAGCGCAAACTGACTCGGGATTTGCTCTTTATCTGATATCACATCGCCGCTAACATCCGCTCGCGCGGCGCTGCGCGACTTACAGTCGTCACGCTGCTAGCCACTGGAGCGCGGCACGACGCACGCGCTAGTATGAGCGGGGCCCTGCTTGCAGGAGGATTTGAGCGATGCGTTTGCAATTGCGGCGAGTTTCTATTCTGGCAGCATCTGCCACATACGTATTAACTCGGCGCCGTGCATCGCTCACAGTTATCTGCTCAATATTGCTCGTTGCCAACGCTGCCGCGCAGTCGGGCAATCCGCTGCGACCGCAAATGGATTCCCAACCGATTCCCACGGGCGGAGTGACGGTTGCCGCAGGCATCGCGGAAATCACGACCCATCCGATCGTCAAACCGTCAATGCAGGCGGACCTGACGTTGCCGCCGGCGTCGGCTGTTGAGTCAGCTCATGAACCGGCTTCGACCGCGGCTGAAGAGAAGAAGTCAGAAACGCCGCCGCCGACGGTTTCCCCTGAAACGCCGACGTCGCCCGATGTCTCCAAGGCTATCACATTGGAACGTGTCGCCGAACTGGCGAAGGCGGCACGCGAGTCAGCGCTGTCCGACGAACTCAAGGCAGACTTGGCCAAGCGTTACCAAGCGGCAACTGAGTCATTGCAGGGAGTCGACGAGTGCTTGCGCAAGGTTGCTCAATACGAGCAAGACATGACCGACAGTGGTGAACGCATCGAAACCGCACGTCAGGCGTTGACGGCGACGATGCCAGAAGCCGCCGCGGTGGATGCCAAGCTTTCTCTGCGAGAACTCGAGTCGTTACTGGATGAGGCGAAACAGAAGCAGACTGCGGCGGCGACTAAGTTGTCTGAGCGAGAAGCAGAGTTGAAGAACCGTGCTGAGCGCAAGGCCGACTGGATCAAGAAGGTCGATGAAACGCGCAAACGCATTACCCAAATAGAACAAGAATTGCTTGTGGCTCCGCCGGCGGGTGAAGCGCCGGAACTAAGCCTGGCGAAGCGGACCGAACTTTCCGCACGCAATCGCCTACTGACGGTCCAAGCGGATTTGTATCAGGCAGAGATTCGTCGTACCGATAAACTCGCGGAACTGTTTCCGCTGCAACGCGACTTGGCGAAACGCGAGGCAAATCTGGCTGACAAGGTTGTGACACAATTGAGTGCCCTGGTCGATACGGCTCGGCAAGTCGAGTCAGAGCGGCAGGCCGTCGAAGCTCGTCGACAGGCTAACTTTGCCGATCCGGCCATTCGTGACCTGGCGGTCACCAACGCGGACTTGGCCGAAAAGCGGCAAGTAATCGCCGAGAAAATCTCACAGGTCACCGCAGAAATCCAAGAGATCACGCAGCAGTTGAGTACGCTCAATGGTGATTTTCAGCGTGCGCAAGACAAAGTCGATAAGGCTGGTCACACAGCCATTGTCGGTTTAATGTTGAGGCGGCAGTATGACAAGTTGCCTAGTCTTCGCCGCAGCGAACAACGTTTGCATCGCATTGAGCAAGAGCTGCCGGTTGCCAGTCTGGAGCGATTA
>JAGQPK010000496.1 GCA_020426755.1 Planctomycetales bacterium | reverse complement strand
CCGATTCAGTCATTGCTGAGAACCGCGGCTGGCGCCTTTCGGCGAACTGAGAACTGCGACTAGCGCCTTAATGATTCACTCCACCGCGACATCTGACCGCAAGAATCGTTGGATCACGGGATCGTCGACGAATTCTTGCGGCGAGGATGTGCGCAGCCTTTCGAGCCACGTCTGTGCCTCTTCTGAATGGCCCAGCTTCCGATGGCAAACAACCATCAGCAGACAGTCGTAGGTGCTGGGGGTCTCACGCAGTTGCATGGCATGCTGCACAAGTTGAATCGCATCGTCCCATTGTTCCGCTGCGACGTGGACGCTGGCCAACGTGTTCCAGTATGACGCATCACGTGGCGCGGTAGCGATTAATTTGCGGGCGAGTGCGAGATTCAAATCGGTGTTCCAACGCTGTGGTTCCGGCCAGAACAGCGTTTGCAGGCAGATCAACACATTTGTTGGGACTGGCTGTAAACTCGCGCATTCATCGGCCAAGGCCCGCGCTGATTCGATCGTTAGCGCCGCCTCGTCCCATCGATCAGCGCGAATCAGGCGATTCGAAACTTCGACCAGAATTGGATAGCGACGCTGGCGGCGCACTGCGTCGTCCTTAGCGTTTCCGGTTTCGGTCCCCAGGTAGTCCGCCACCGCCTGATAGTAAGCCAAAGCGTCGACGGGGCGAATGTCATTCGTGGCTTGCGAAAGCACTCGCCCTACGGTCCCAGCGTCGGCCGCCAACTGCGCCGCAATGCCAAAGTGCGTACGGGCATCGGCTGTTTCACTACCAGCAGCTTGTGCGATGGCACTCGCCCAGCATAGATGTAGACTCGCCGTCGGTGTGATGTAGGTCCGGTCTTGATAATCCGGGAATCGCTCGGCAACAACACGCTCAGCGTCAACCGCGTTCGCAAACTGTTCTTCAGCTGCCGTATATTGTCCAAGCCCTAAGTGGTACAGGCCGAGGCGACGCAACCGACGGCTGCGCTTCGCAAAATGATCCGGAGACGCCGGCCAACGCTCACACAACTCTGTGGCCAATACAAGTGATCGCCGATGATCGTCGAGTGCTTCATCAAGGCGTTCCAGGTTCGCATATCGTTGAGCGCGGGCATCGTACAGCGAACATAGCTGAGCAGTGTACTCGGGTGAATCAGGGAATCGCTTGGCAAGTTGATGCAGGAGTTCTTCCGCCTGCTGGTACGAATCCAAGGCCGCTCGATCATCCAATTCCGCTGCCAGGCTGCGATAACCGTGTGCCAAAAGTCGCAGGTAATGTACATCGTCAGCGAACTCAGCAACCAAACGTTGCCATTCATCGATCGCCATGGCTGCTAGACGTTCACACTCGTCATTCTGTCCCAAACGCCGATAGTTGACCGCCAGATTGTGACAGGTAGCGGCCAGCCGTTCGCGATAGCGCGGATCTTCAGGAGCCTGCTCGATCAGGAGTTGTGCATCGGCCAGCGATTGTTGCAGCAGTTCACCCGATTCCGCGTAGTCGCGTTGATCGTGCAGGATTGAGGCGAGATTCGCCAGCGTGGCCGAGCGGCCGAGTCGCAGATCTGGCCGTTGAGGAAAATCCGCAACTAGCCGATTCCAAATGTCGAGCGAATCATGTAGCGTTGCGGCGGCCTCACTTGCCCGGCCCGATTCCTGATAGATGGACCCCAAGTCACTTTCGAGCCGCGCCAGCAGCAACTGAAACGAAATCCGCGCAGGGTCTTTGATCAGCAATTGCTGGAGACGCTCCGCCGCGGACTCGTACCACGCGATTGCTTCCGGCGCGCCGGTCGATTGGTGTAGCCACGCGCCGTAGTCCGTCTCCACGTGGGCTAGGTGATACTGATTGATGTCGGTAGGTGGATAGTCGTCGAGCAGTTGCTTTGCCAACGACACCGCTTGTTCGAACTGTAGCTGGGCCGAATGAGTGTCATCCAGCCGCGCTGCGATGTTCGCTTGATAGTGCTTTAACGTAGCTGACAACACGAGATGATGAAGTCGGTCTGAATCGTCCGTCAGCGTGCGATTCGTTGTTGCTAGAGTTGTCGCGACTTCTTGATGTAGCGTTGAGACTTCATCATATCGACCCTGCAGCCAGGCAGAGTGCGCGCGAGCGAGATTCAGTTCAGCAAGTTGTAGGCGGTAGCTAACAGGGGAGTCTGGTCGTTCCGCCAACTGGGTCAACAATCGATACGCAGTTTGCGAGGCGACTGCGGCCGCTTGAGAGTTCCCGAGCACACGGTAGACGTGCGCCAACCGCTCATAGGCTTGGGCACTCTCCATTTGCACGGTTTCGTCACCCGCTTCCGCGAGCGGCAGGTGCTCGTAGAAGTCGACGACCTTCTCACAGAAAGCTCGTTGTCGATCTGTCATGTGAGGACTGTTGGCGATGTCGTCCGCTTCTTTGACGAACGCATCGTACAGGGTGTCTCGCGCCAGTCTGAGGTTCGCGTCCGCGCGTTCGCGCTGTTCTCGTTCTGCGTCGAGCGCGCTGCGAGTGGCAGCGCGTTCTGAAGCAATCCAGAATGTGGAAACGAGCGATATGAGTGTCAGCAACGCCAACATTGCAGTGATTGCGGCGATGCGGCCGGCGTGACGTCGAACCCCGCGCGCTAGCTTCTCGCGTACAGCAACGGGGCGAGCGATGATTGCCGTGCCGTGCAGGAAGCGTTCGAGATCTGCTGCTAGTTCCGCTGCTGACGAGTAACGCGATTCCGGTAGCTTTTCAATCGCGCGCTGTACAATCGTCTGGAGATCGCGCGGGATGTGTGGGTTGAGGCGACCGCAGGGAGTTGGTTCGCGGTCCGTAATCTGTCGCATTAACTCGGCGCGTGTCTGGCCGTTGAGCGCGGGTTGCAGTGTCAGCAATTCGTAAAGTGTGACACCGAGTGAATAGACGTCGGACCGCTGGTCAACAATGCCTCGTTCACCGGTGGCCTGTTCTGGCGACATGTAACGGAGCGTTCCGAGTATGTCGCCAGATACTGTCAACGACGTGTCATTCTCATGATGTGCCAGACCAAAGTCCGTCACCCAGACGTGTGCTTGCTGATCCAAGAGCAGATTCGCCGGCTTGATATCGCGATGCACGATGCCTCGAGTGTGAGCGTAATCGAGTGCCTCGGCAATCTGTTGTGCTAGTCGGGCGATCGAACGAACATATTCCGTTGGCGAGCTCTGCCACTCGTTCGAGATCGATGCTATTGCGCTGGCGGGAACAGGGGAGAAATGGTCGGCCGCCATGCCTGTGTTCGTTGAATCGGCCGATGCAACGTGTGTTCCTCGCTTGTCATCTTCCTGAACTTCGGCGGCAAGCGGGGTGTGGGAGCCGCGTAGCGATTCGATTAGGGCGGCGAGGCTGGCGCCTTCGATCAATTGCATCGCGTAATAGTGGACACCGCGTTCTGTCCCGATCGAATAGACCGGAACGATGTGCGGATGGTTGAGCGTGGCGGCAGCACGCGCCTCGTTCCTAAACCGCGTGAGACATCGCTCGTCCAATACGGCTGCGTAGGGCAGAATCTTCAACGCGACCGTCCGGCCGAGCGAGCACTCTTCTGCCTCGTAGACAACTCCCATACCGCCGCGACCGAGCTCCCGCTTCAGGCGAAAGTCTCCCAAACGTTCGCGTATTGGCAAGGGACTGCCGGGCGTCGGCTGTTCACACGCGAAGGCCTGCAGTGCCGGGAGCAATTGACGCAGATCGTCCGCTAACTCCGGATATCGCAACACAAATTGCTCGATCTCCGGCGCTGCACCCGACTCGCACAACGTGGTGAACTCGTCTGCGGCAACGGCCAGCAAATCTGCATGAGACTTGGCGCGGACGGCAGCCGCCGGGTCATTGTCGTCAGGTCTGCGAGTCATCTTGCACTCCTGCCTGAGACAACTCGCTTCGCAGTCGAACCAACGCACGTCCATAACGCTGGCGTGCGTTAGCTTCGGTGATACCGAGCAGCGCGCCGATGTCTCGATGAGACAGGCCTTCGAGGTGTCGCATGACGAGGATTTCGCGTGCCAGCCGAGGCAGCCGAGCAATCGCCGCTTGTACCTGCGTCTGGAATTCGAACTTGACCAGAAGTTCGCTCGGTGTGGCGGGGCGCTGTGAAAAAGCTTGGGCCAGGAGTTGCGACGACTCATCGATCGTTCGTTCACGTGCTAACGATCGTTTGCCGGCGCGAATGTGCGTACGGTAGAGTCGCATGATATGCTGCCGCGCCGTTTTGCGGAGCCAAACGGTAAACGACATGGGGCGTCGCGTCACAAAGTCGGTCAGCCGCTGCTGGACCTCGCAGAACGTATCTTGCAGCACATCGGACTCGTCGATGCGTTGTCGGAGCCGATCGTCTAACCGGAGGGCCACCATTCTCCGCAGTGGAGCCCGGTGGAGCTCGAAGAGTGCGCGCAGCGATGAGGCGTCGCCGGCCGCTGCCGCCGCCAAGAGCTGTTCGGTATCCGCAGAATCTTGCAGGTCGGAGTTCACCCTTGTCGTTCCTTTGCCTACCTGTTACCTGCGCTGCCGAGGAGTTCGTGACAGAATGAATTAGATTGGCGAAAGTTGTCGGCCTAGTGACACCGCTGGATTCAGTTCGCTATCACGGGTTAGGCGAACAAAAAATCCCCTCGGGCTGAACCGTCTTGCGGACGAGTCGG
>JAGQPK010000495.1 GCA_020426755.1 Planctomycetales bacterium | reverse complement strand
GTGTTGGCCACGCGCAATCACGGAACACAATTCTTCCGACTATGGGCGGATTACATTAAACTGAAGGATTGCGGCCGAGTCGCAGCAGTAATGGTTGCGCTACGACGACGGAACAACATCATAGAGACGGAGAACAGACGATGAGAGTCAGGCAAATCAAACGGCTGTGGGGACTCGCCTTGTTAGCGGCGGTAGCGTTACCCTCCTTAGCGCCGGGTCAAATCATCACCAGCGTCGAAGAATTTGGCAGTGGCCTGGACGGCGTGCCGCCGTACTTCACGGGCCAGACGTTTGATCACGAGGTGGAAGGCATCGACTTCACGGTGCCGACCGTTGACGAAGATGTCCCGTTCTTTGCCGATCGTGCCCACCAGTACAACGGCTCGACAGCCGAGGAAACAATCGAATCGCTTGGATTGGTCGGTGCCGAGTACATCATGTTGGCCAATGACAATAAGGGCGTTACCGACTATCAGTTGGACATTCAGGTCAGTCAGGCGACGGACGCGTACATCTTCATTGACACTCGGCTGCCAGCGCCGCCGCAGTGGCTGATCGACGACGGCTGGCAGTTTCTGGCACGCCAACTGGGAATCGACGAAGGTGCCGATGGCGTGGGGCCAGGCGATGGCATCAACAATCGCTTTTGGATCTGGAAGCAGGAAATCAGCGGCCCGAGTACATTTTCAACTTTCGCGCCGGAAGCGGCCGGGCGCAATCATTATGGATTGGCGTTCACCGAACCCGGTGTTGGACCGACTGCCAAGGAGTTTCCAGGTAGCGACTTTACTCCTGGGGATTTCGGATTGATCGATATCGGTGCCGACGACGGCCGCGCCGAACCAGGGGCGCTGCTGGACGTCAGCGGCTTCGGGCAAATTGGCGAGGTTCCGGCTGGCACGAATGACACCGTTTTGTCACCACGACAAATGAAGTCGAGCCGCGGCGACACGTTCTCGATTGAAATTGACAACATTGATGAGAACGGCGACATCGTCGGCGCGCTCGACTGGCGCGATCGCGGTGACAGCTTCTTGGCAGATATGCTATCGCTGCCCCTAATCCAAGTTGGTGAAGATCTCGTCAAGAACAATGCTGGCGTCATTCGTGTGACCCTGAGCGATCTGCCAGCCGGATCTTACGAGATCACTAGCTACCACATTGACCCGGATTTTAATCAGAGCGAAGAGATCGCGATCTCCGTTGACAATGGCGACGGACGTGGTTTCATTGACACGGGAATCCTGGGAAACTCGAATGTGATCACCGGCGGTATCGGCGGCCTGACACCTCAAGGCATGCAAGACGTCGGTGCAACGTTTAGCTTCACTGCAGACGGCACGAATGACGTGATGATTCTGTTTGACGGCCGACTGGCACTCGACACCGAAGTCCCCTTAGCCGGCCTGAACATCCGCACGCTGGGTGCAGGCACGCTCGGTGACTTCAACGGCAACGGCGTGCTCGACATCGAAGACATCGATATGCTGTCCGCAGCCTCGGCTAGTGGCGGCAATGAATCGAAGTACGACGTCAACAGTGATGGTTCGGTAGACGCCGCCGACCTCAATGTTTGGATTTCGTCACTCAAGAAGTCGTGGGTAGGTGACGCGAACTTGGATGGCGAGTTCAACAGCGCTGACTTCGTGCAGATCTTCCAGAGTGGCAAGTACGAACAAGAGGTTGCAGCGGTTTGGTCCGAAGGTGATTGGAACGGCGACGGCCGGTTCAACAGCGGAGACTTCGTCGCAGCCTTTACCGGTGGCGGTTACGAGCAAGGTGTCCGCGCGGCGGTCAGCGCAGTGCCGGAGCCAAGCAGCCTCGTGCTGTTGGTCCTCGGTATGTTCGCCACGCCGCTCGTACGCCGTAGTCGCCGTTAGGATGTATTCGCATCGCACGATCGATGCCTAGCTAGAGTTCGCCGTAACGCGTTGGCGTCGGTCTACCCTGACGCTGTATCCGAGCTAGTGCCAAGTGGCGAACTGCTGCATCGATCGAAACAATCTGGCCTCGTGCATTGACGAGCGACAAGGCCATCCCTATATTGCCAGGCATGCGATTGAGGTCGC
Source organism: Planctomycetales bacterium (assembly GCA_020426755.1). GTDB lineage: Bacteria > Planctomycetota > Planctomycetia > Pirellulales > Pirellulaceae > JAGQPK01. The sequence continues at coordinate 2,578 of JAGQPK010000495.1, read as the reverse complement.
TGCCTGTCCGCGGAAAGGGATGATCCCACCTCAGCAAGTATTTCTCCGGCTGATCCTCTTTCTGCCCGCCGAGCGGACATCGGGCAAGTTGTAGAAGGAGGTCATCATGGCCCAAGCTCTGCCGCCTCGTCCATCACTTGAACATCTCAAGAACCAAGCAAAGCAACTTCTTCGCGCCGCGCTAAGCTCAGATTCATTGGCACTGCAGCGACTCCAGGCTGTCGGTATCGACACCTCGCGACGACTGCGACTAGCGGACGCTCAATACGCAATCGCTAATGAATACGGTTACGTGCGTTGGAGCGATCTCAAGCAGGCCGTCGACGACATTATCTTCTCGCAGCAAGCTCAACACGAGCAGATCGAGGCCTTGATTCAACATGCGCTCAACGATCGATTGGTCCGGGCCGATCGACTACAACAGCGTTACCCGGAGTTAGGCCAGGCGAACATCTTCGTGGCCGCGGCCGTGGGTAATCGAGATGCAGTAGAGCAATTCATCCGCCAGCGTCCGCAAGCCGTTAATGAGCCGGGCGGTCCGTTGAATGGGCCGCCACTCGTTTACGCATGTGCGTCACACTATGCGAAGTCGGACAGTTCACGTGAGCAGGAGATGCGTGCGATCGTCGGCTACTTGCTGGCCCACGGCGCAGATCCGAATAGTTCGTGGCACAACGCTCAATATAATTGCCAACTATCGGCGTTATACGGGGCCTGCGGCATCAACGATAACGCCTCCATTGCGGAATTACTGTTGAAAGCGGGCGCTACGCCTAACGACAACGAATCCCTTTATCATTCAGTAGAACATCATTCTGCCGCATGTACCGAACTGCTGTTACGCTATGACGCGAAGATTTCCGGAACGAATGCCGTCCACCATGCATTGGCATGTGACAACATTCGGGCATTGTCACTGTTCCTGGATCACGGCGTTGACATCAATGAGCGAATTCACGCTCAACAATCGATGACGCTTTTGCAGTGGGCGATCGAATGTGGACAGAGCCGCGAGGTGCTCGAAATGCTCATTGCGCGTGGTGCTGACCTGCGTGCCACGAGCCGCGATGGTGTGAGTGCTTTTCGTCGGGCCATCCATCACGGACACCGCGCGGCGGTCGAACTGCTGACGGAACACGGCGTGGCAGAATCTTTGTCGCAACACGAAGAACTAATTGCGGCGTGCATGGCAGGTGAAACTCCGCGCGCGAAGCAAATCCTCGACAGCAAACTTCCGCTCGGAGGCGATTTGCTAACCAGCGGCCATGGTTTGCTCACTGCCGCTGCCTGGCGTGGTCAATTGGCTGCTGTGCGTACCATGCTGGAAATCGGCTTTGACATCGCATCGACGGATCAGCGACGAGCAACGGCGCTACATGCGGCTGCCTGGCAGGGTCATGCGGACGTCGTCGAGCTGTTACTCGAACATGATCCGCCGCTCGATGGACACGATAGTGAGTTCGACTGCACGCCGCTTGAATGGGCTTTGCACGGGTCTAAGCACTGTCATCGTACCTGGCCAGCAAACGCGCCACGTGATCGGGACTCTTCTTATGTCGCGATTACTCGGGCGCTGGTTCGGGCTGGCTCGCCTCCACCTATCGCGCGGATCACCGAAATGACCGAAGGCGGAGTTCGCGAGGTACTCGCTGACGCAGAGCTTGTCAGCGAACTCGACGACTAACAGGCAATGTTGCGTAATGTTTCGCCGTAGGCGCACAAGCAACGGTTAGCGTCACTGCAACCGACGCTAACGCGTTGCGGCGAACGACGCGCAAGTTACCGTTTCCAACAACGTGCTAATCGTGCGAAGCCGTAGGCAAATACGGCAGATCCCGCAATATCTCAGCGGCATCCATCGGGTCGAGTTCACGGAACCCGATGGCAGCCAAGCGATCGCTCCCCAACGCGCATGCTTTTTCGATCACGTACCACTTGTTGTAGTTTTCTCGGAGACGATTTATCTCGCCGAGATCGACTTCCGACAAAAATTCATGCCAGCGACGATTAAAACGAGCGAATGACTGGTCCAGTTCCGCGTACGCTTGTTTCCAACGATCTGGACTCGACGTCGGCATCACCGGGGCGCGCAGTTGGGGTTGCCAAACATCGTACAGCGCGCGGAGCTGTGCCAAGACGTCGGGCGGTACGAGCCAGTTCTCCAGCGCGGACCAGTCCCCTTGAATGTGGGCGTGTAACTGTCCTAGCCGCAACTTCGGCATCTCAAGCAGACGCTCCCGAGCGCTCTGACAGGCGGCCAACACGGCCTGCCTCGTCATCTCCAAATCCTCAGTTCGCCGTACGAAAGCCGGCGCTTCATCCTGCGAGGCGAGCAGTTCCAAGAATTCCTGGCGTGATCCTTCGTGGCTCATGTGCATCCATCGTGGGGATTTAGCGGTAGAGAAGCAGAAATACGTGACCAGTCGTTACTGAACTGTGACGGCTACAACGCCGCTTATTTCAATCCGGTCGACGCGGTTAACCATCGTAACCGATTACGGGCCGAGCCGAAAAGTCGCTCCCCGATACCGGGCAACTTTCGTCATCGTCGCAAGACCTGTGGCTAGCGAGCGACATG
>JAGQPK010000494.1 GCA_020426755.1 Planctomycetales bacterium | reverse complement strand
GCTAGTAACGATGATGTCCGATTCAATAACGGACGGCACCAGGCAATGGTCGAGTCCAGCGGCCGACGATTGAATCCATTTCAGACGGCCGGCACGCACTACTTCGTCCCACGGCACCGGCACCTTCGCATGGCCACAGAAGATATCCGCAGTCAAAATCTCACGTGCGATGCCGGTCTGTCCCGCGTCGACGACCTCACACTCCGGTACCGTCGCGCGGATCTGTTGAACCTGATGAGGTTCGATGGGAAAGCACAGGACAATCCGCTGACGCAATGGTTCGTTCATGGTCGACTCGTTCATATAAGCACAGGACTCGGACAGCATGGTACTCGAAGCCCTGCCAATCGACCAGCCGGACGGAACTGTGCGGAACCATCTCGTTCTGCCGAACCGCGACGGCCGCCACGTCCTCTTACCTAAACGACGTTCACGGTATGATGAGTCGGCGAGGTAAGGACGTTTATGTCGTTAACATACGGAGCGAGGCCGGGCAGCTGCGGTGTCAAACGCAGCCAATCGGTTCGAGCCAAGTCTGATGGTCCAACGGCAATCGGGGTGTCGCGACCTCTTGCGGCGACCACGATCAGTCGCGAAAGCGATGGCTGCGCAAACGCACTCCAAAATTACGCAGGCAACACAGATTGGAAGTCGAGGTAGTCGGTGATGGCGGAGGAAGCGGAAGTGGTGGAGGCGGGCGGATGGTGGCTACGTCCCTGCGGCGGACGAGATGTCGTAAAACTGGCAGTCCCGTTGATCCTTTCGACAGGGTCCTGGACGCTTATGCATTTCTTCGATCGCGTCCTTTTAACGTGGTACTCGAATGACGCCATCGCGGCAGCAACACCGGCTGGCATGCTGAATTTTTCTCTGATGTGCCTGCCGCTGGGAATCGCGGGCTACGTCAATACGTTTGTCGCCCAGTATTTCGGTGCTGGGCGTTCTGAGCGTGTTGGACGCGTTGTTTGGCAAGGGATTTGGCTTGGATTGATCGCCCTGCCCTTCATGTTGATGTTGATCCCGTTGGCTCCGACAATTTTCGAGTGGGGAAATCACGAACCGAATGTCGTGCGGGAAGAGATTCGTTATTTCCAGACGCTGGCTCTCGGCGGTGGTGCTGCGGTGATTGCTGCCGCTCAATCGTCATTCTTCACCGGCCTGGGGTTCACACGGATCGTCATGGTCGTGGACATGATCGTTGCGGTGTTAAACCTAGCGCTTGACTATATCCTCATTTGGGGCCGGCTGGATCTGCCGGCCCTGGGTGTTGCGGGAGCCGGACTTGCCACCTCGTTGGCTCAATGGACCAAAGTCGCGATTCTCGCTTGGATGATGTCACGCGGTGAGTTCCGCCATAAATACGGCTTGGTCGAGGGCTTTGGCTGGGACGGGCAGCTATTCGGGCGGTTGCTGCGTTTCGGCGCCCCGAGCGGCCTGCAGATGGCGATTGAGGTCTGCGCATTCACGGTATTCATGTTTCTAATGGGCCAACTAGGACGTCACGAGTTGGCGGCGACGAACATTGCGTTCAGTGTGAACTCGCTGACCTTTATTCCCATGATGGGCTTGGGAATCGCGGTGGCGACGCTGGTCGGGCAGCAGATTGGCGGCGAAAGACCTGACTTGGCGGCACGTGCCACCTGGACGTCGGCCGCGATTGGGGGCATCTACACGCTGGCCATGAGCTTCCTGTTCGTTGCGGCGCCGGATCTGTTCATGGCCCCCTATGCTGCGGGGGCAGGAAGCGAATTCCAAGCCATTCGCTCGACGTGCTACGTCTTGCTCCGGTTCGTCGCCGCGTATTGTTTTGTGGACACGATGCAGATCGTCTTTTCCAGCGCGATCAAGGGAGCCGGCGACACCCGCTTCGTGCTGCTAGTGACTTCCGTCGTCTCACCCATTCCCGTGCTACTTGCATGGGGTGGCATTCGCTATTGGAACTGGGGGCTTTGGGCATTCTGGTTGGTCGTGACGTGTTGGATTCTGCTGCTCGGGGCCATCTTTCTCGCCCGCTTCTTAGGCGGCAAATGGCGTTCGATGCGCGTGATCGAGCCGGACGTGGTGGCCGTGGAGGACGAAATGGCGTCCGCCTAGGTATTTCCCCTTCCCGTACGCACCCAGATCACCGCGAATTCGCGAAGTTTCGGGAGGTTTCTACGTGCGCACCATGACGCGAGGCAAAATCAGCTGTGTCGAGGCCGGCGCATGGCCAAAAGCTTGATTTTATGGGAGTGGCTGGACGAAGGTGGCGGCCCTAGCATAGGATAAAGGCCCCATGGTCTTCCGAGCGACAAGCGTGCGCCGTGGAGACCACCATACCTGAGTGCCGCCGTGGCCACTGCATCCTTCCTAGGCGGCCGACACTTCACTAGTTTTGGGCCCTGCAGCGGCGCAATTGGGTCCGACTCGCGCGGAGGAGTACAACCCTGTCTAACTCGATACGACAAATCGGAACTTGGGGTGCCATTGCCCTGGTCGCTTTACGCTTGGGTATCGGTTGGCACTTTTTCAAGGAAGGTGCCAAGAAGTTCACTGCAGGCAAGTTCACGTCGGTACCGTTCCTGCAAGCGGCCAAAGGTCCTTTGGCAGAACAGTACAAGAACAGCATCCCCGACCGCTTCGGCCTGCAACGGCTCAACGTCAATCAAACGAAGCAGTTTTGGGAGAACTACCGCGATCACGTTGCGTCTCGCTTAGGGTTTGATCAAAAGCAGACCACTGCCGCGACCCAGATCGTGGATCGGTATGTAAAGCGGATGAACAACTTCGTGGCGGAGAACTACGAAGATATCGATACTTATCGTAAAGAGGTACAACGGTATCTGGGCGAACTCAAGGAGCCCACAAGCGACATTCCGTATCAGCGCGATCGGTTGGCTGCCAAAGAAGTTGATCTTCGTAAGCAAGTTGGTCCCTGGTTGGCCAATGTTGACGACATGAATCGAGCATTGCAGGCAGAACTCAACGGTTTGGCGACGGAAGGCCAACGCAGTCGCGGCCTAGTCGTCATACCTGACCGCAACCAACCGGCCACTGACGGCGTAGTAAAGTGGGTCGTGCTGGGCGCTGGAGTGTTGTTGTTGCTCGGCCTGTTTACGCGCGTGGCTGCCCTCGTGGCGATGGGCTTTCTACTCTCGGTGATTGGCACACAACCGCCGTGGGTCCCGAATGCCAACCTCGAATACTTCTACTACCAGATGGTCGAGGTGCTCGCACTGTTCACCTTGATTGTTTTTGCTGCAGGCCGATATGCCGGTCTCGACTATATTATTTATGGGCTGATGAATCGTCGAAAAGAACCGACCCTGTAGGTGAACTGGTCACCTCCCTTTCGATCGCAAGTCAGACACATTCACACTGCACATTCCCTCGTTGGAGGATAAACCGCGATGATGAATTTGAATCCCGAACAAAAGGCAGTCGGTTCGGACAACTACTATGAGGCGTTGGGCGTCTCGCGACGCGATTTTCTCAAAGGCGTTGCGTTGGCCGGTGTGACATCGGGTGCCGGTTTGGGCGCGATGTACTTTGGCTATGGCGGACGACTCAACGATCCCGTGCGGATCGGCGTCATCGGCACCGGCGATGAAGGCAGCGTGCTGATCGGTTCGCTCAATCCCGAATACGTCGACGTGAAAGCGATCTGCGATATTCGCCCCTTCAGCGTGCATCGTGCTTTCCACGGCGACTGGTCGACCTCTAACACGATTGCAGTCCGGCCCGGTTTGATGAGCGTCTACGGGTGGAAGTCTGAGGATGAAGCTCGGCAGCACGTGAAGATCTATAAAGACTACGAAGAACTGCTATCGAACCCGGACATCGAGGCCGTGATCATCGCCCTGCCTTTGCACCTGCACGCTCCGGTTGCAATCGCCGCGATGCTGAAGGGCAAGCATGTGCTGACGGAAAAGCTGATGGCTTACGACGTGGCTTCGTGCAAGGAAATGGCTCGCGTTGCTAAGAAGAACGACAAGATCTTGGCGACGGGACATCAACGCCATTACAGCGTGCTCTACGACAATGCTGTGCACTTGCTGAAGTGGGGACTCCTGGGACAGATCCACCACATTCGGGCACAGTGGCACCGCGGCAATCTGCCTGGCAACGATAGCTGGAAGATGCCATTGCCGGGTGGTGAGTTGGCGGCCGATGGCAAAGTGTTCGATAAGATCGCTGCCCAATTGGCCAGCTTTCAGAAGAAGCTGAAGGATCCCAACCTGAGCGCAGGTGAAATCTCGTTTTTGGAAAAGCAAGTGGCCCAATGGACCGCTTGGAACGAAGATCGCAACATCAAACCCGAGGACTACGGCTACCAGAACATGTCGTTAGCTGACGGCCGCGAACGATCGGCGATGGAAGAACTCTGTCGCTGGCGTCTTTGGGATCGCACGGGCGGCGGCTTGATGGCGGAACTTGGCAGCCATCAACTCGATGCCGCCTCGATCTTTATCAGTGCACTCCGCAACGATGGCAAGAAGGCGCATCCGCTGAGTGTCCACGCCATCGGCGGTCGCCACATCTTCCCGCTGGATCGTGACTGCTACGATCACGTCTACTGCACGTTCGAATTCCCTGGTCCGGGTTACGACGCGAAGGAGGAGGCACCGAAGTTCTACGGCTTCCAGGATCCGATCACCGGGTACGATGCCACCAAGGGAATTCCGTCTTACGCTGAC
>JAGQPK010000493.1 GCA_020426755.1 Planctomycetales bacterium | reverse complement strand
CGTCGACCACTTGTTCGGCGGGCAGGTCGAAGTCGAACGCCTTGTGTAACGTGACGGCCAGGTCTTGCGATGTGACAGGAATGTGGCACGTCGTGCCGCGGGCAGTGCGTCCCGGCCAAGAGATCATCAATGGCACACGCAGGCCGCCTTCGTATAATGTTCCCTTACCGGAACGATGTGGGAAGTTGTTCGTGGGCGTTGTGTAGCGCACGGGGACGTCGACACCGCCGTTGTCGCTGGTCACGATGACAATCGTACGATCGGTTAGTCCTTGTTCCTCTAGCGACTGCAGGACTCGTCCCACATTCCAATCCATCCTTGCCACCATGGCGGCGTACGTCGGATCCTTTTGGTGCGCACCGGCCGGACGCTGACGAGCGGCATCGACGAGATCTGCCGGAGCTTCGATCGGACTGTGTACCGTGTGGTACCAGAGCGACATGAAGAATGGTCGGTCGCGGACTTGCGTGATGGTTTCGATGGCGCGATCCGTCAAGCGATCCGTCAAGTAGTCACCGGAGTTACTAGGCATGAGCCCCGGTACGTACCGTGGTGATTCTTCGCTGGCAGAGAATCCGCCGGCAAACGGATAGAAGAACGTGGCGGGTGCGCCCCAATGCGTTCCGCCGACGTTGAGATCGAACCCCTGGTTCTCAGGGTAATGAGTTGCGGTGCCCAAATGCCACTTGCCAATGTGAGCAGTAAAGTAGCCGCGTTGGTGAAAGAGTTCCGCCAGCGTCACTGACTCCAGCGGCAAGGCACTACGCGAAACGGCGTCGCGCAACTTCTCGTCGGTCGGGCCGCCTCGGACTGCTCCTTCATGCCAAATCGTCAACTGCAGTCGCGCTGGAGATTGTCCGGTCAGCAAGCTCGCGCGTGTGGGTGAGCAAACGGGAGCGGCCGCATAGGCTTGCGTAAACCGCAAGTTGTTTGCTGCAAACCCGTCCAAGTGAGGCGTCTGATAGTAGTCGCTCCCGTAGCACCCTAGATCACTACCGCCCAGATCGTCGATCACAATCATCAGCACATTAAGCGGACGGTCATCGGCGGCGATACACGTTGGATTGCTCAACTGCCTTAAGCCGAGCAGTAGAAAAACGAGTGTAACGAGCTGGTGCTTCATGGCGGACGCCTGATTCGGTTACATTAACGGGGCTACGTTTCGCGTTACATGTTCACACGCTGTCGATGTGACACGTTTCACCCACATGATCGATTGCCACAATAAGTACCAGGAGCGGAGTCTGTGATCAAGCTTGCCGGGGTTCAGTTTGACGTGCAATTGATGCAAGTCGCGGACAATTTGCGACGCATGGTCGAGTTCGTCGAACACACCGCTGCGGAAGGTGCCACGTTGACGATCTTTCCCGAGTGTTCGTTGACAGGGTATTGCTTTGAGTCACACGCGGAAGCCTTGCCCTATGCGGAGCCGATACCTGGTCCGGCGACGGAGAGTATGACACGGGTTTGTACGAAAACCAACTCGTTCGTCGTCATGGGAATGTTGGAGGTGGTCGATACGCAACTTTTCAACGCTGCCGTGTTGGTCGGACCTCAAGGTGTGATTGGATCCTATCGCAAAGCCCACTTGCCATTTTTGGGAGTCGATCGTTTCAATACGCCGGGCGATCGCCCCTTCGCCGTGCACGCGGTGAATGCCGATCTGCGCGTGGGCATGAATATCTGTTACGACGGATCGTTTCCCGAGGCCGCGCGCTGCTTGATGTTGCTAGGAGCGGATGTGATTGCGTTGCCGACGAATTGGCCGCCAGGTGCGGAATGCGTCGCAGAAGCATTGATTCGGGCACGTGCGCTCGAGAACGGTTTGTACTTTGCCGCCGTCAATCGCGTCGGCACCGAACGGGGCATTCCTTTTATTGGGCAAAGTCAAGTTGCTGACCCCAGCGGTAAGCTGGTGCATTTGGCAAGTGCGGATCGGGAAGAGGTCTTTTTTGCCGAGATTGATCCGGAACGTAGTCGTCGCAAGAAGGTCGTGCGTATTCCCGGCGTTCACGAGATCGACCGACTGGCAGACCGTCGCCCTGAGTTATACGGTCCGATCGTGGCAAGCCGGCTTGAGTCCTGAAGCGGAACAACGCACAATTGCGACATACTTGCAGTGTGGCCCGGCAGGTTAGGGCTCGCGCACAAGGCTCTTCCGGAAAGCAAACGTCGATGAAACGCGCATTCGCTATTGCCGCTCATCCGGACGACATTGAATTCGTCATGTCCGGCACTCTGTTGCGGTTGCGGTCGGCAGGCTACGAACTGCACTACATGAATATCGCCAACGGCTGTTGCGGTTCGTTGGAAACGGATGCGGCAGAGACGGCTCGCATTCGTCGCGACGAAGCTCGCGCGGCGGCGGCCTACTTGAACGCCACGTTTCACGAGAGTTTGACGAAGGATTTAGAAATCTTCTACGACCGTGACACGCTCATGCGCTTGGCCTCGGTCGTACGCGCTGTCGCTCCGGAAATCATGTTAATCCACTCGCCTCAGGACTACATGGAGGATCACATGAATGCCTGTCGGTTGGCTGTTACGGCCGCGTTTACGCGGGGCATGCCCAACTTTCCCGTGATCCCGCCGCGAACGCCGGTTAGCCAAGACGTCACACTTTATCACGCCCAGCCGCACGGCAATTGCGACGGCTTACGTCAGCCGGTCATGCCTGACTTTTACGTTGATGTTGCAGAGTTGATTCCGCAGAAGCGTGAACTGTTGGCATTGCACGTCAGTCAAAAGCGTTGGCTCGACGCGAGTCAAGGGATGGATTCGTATTTGAACACGATGGAAGAGTTGTGTCGTGACGTAGGCAAGTTGTCGCGCGTCTACACACACGCAGAAGGCTGGCGCCGTCATTCGCACTTGGGCTTTTGCGCGAGCGACGCCGATCCGTTACGAGCGGCGCTGCGACCGTATGCATCGGACCATTCGTGACGCTCTGCGCTTCGTCGCATAGCACTTGATGACGTAGACTAGCGATCGATCGCTGGTAAGCGTTGTTCTTTTTAAATTACTTGCCTTAACGAACAAATGAGCGAACTCGAAATGGAATCTCGCAGCACTCTCCCGACTCCTTGCCTTGTCATTGACGATGCGATTGTTCGGCGCAATATCGCATCCATGGCCGAGTACGCGGCCGCGCACCAATTGAAGTTGCGTCCGCATACCAAGACGCACAAATCGTGTTTCGTCTCGCAGTTGCAACTCGAAGCCGGCGCCTGCGGACTCACCGTTGCCAAGATGGGTGAGGCCGAAGTCCTGTCGACGGTGTGCGACGATATCCTGCTGGCCTATCCCACGGTTGACGCGCATCGGTGCGAGCGGGCTGCTCGACTTGCAGAGCGGATTACGCTTCGCGTGGCTTTGGATTCATTCTTGGCGGCGGATCATCTGAGCGAAGCGGCCGCGCGAATTGGCTCGACCGTGGGCGTGCTGGTCGACGTCGATCTCGGCTACAAGCGAACCGGCGTGCAATCGGACGAGGCGGCCATCCAACTCGGACAACACGTGAGCAACCGTCCAGGCCTGAGACTCGACGGGATCATGACTTACACCGGCCATATCAGCGGCGACGACGCCACGCAAACCAAGGCGTTCGAGGCAGTAGCGGCGCGGATGAGTCGGCTGATGGACGAGTGGCGAGCCGCCGGCTTGAGTGACGAGATTGTGTCAGGCGGCTCGACACCGGCTGCACGTCACTGCCACCTGGCGCAGCACTTCACCGAGATCCGTCCGGGGACTTACGTCTACAACGACATGAATACTGTGCATGGTGGCTACTGCGCCTTCGATGATTGCGCTGCTCGCGTGCATGCTACGGTGATCAGCAACAACGTGCCCGGCCAAGTCGTGATCGATGCGGGCTCCAAGACCCTGACCAGCGATCGCTGCGGACCAGCACCCGATAGCGGACATGGTTATGTCACCGAGTATCCACAAGCGAAGATCGTGCGGCTCACTGAAGAGCACGGTCAGATCGACGTATCGGGTTGCAGCCATCCGCCGGCACTGGGCGAACGACTGACGATTATCCCCAATCACATCTGTGTGTGTGTGAACATGCAAGCGTCAGCCTGGTGGTGCGAAGGCGAGACGCCACGCGAATTGCGCATCGACGGTCGCGGACTGTTGGTGTGATTGCTCTTGGAGTGCGGCCGCGCAGCTGCGATGTCCTTTGGAGTGCGGCCGCGCAGCTGCCGCTTTCAAACGAAGCCATCTGTGATAAACGTCCGACCGTCGTCCTAGTCGTTTTCGGTCGGCGTCACATCGTTGTGTTCTGGTGATCTTGCCGAACAGTCGTAACCAAGCTCGCCGTCGAACGGCCAGATTCCGGCTCATTGTGCTTATTGGGCCGTTGTGAAAAGCGATAGCTGCGCGATCGCACTCCATAAGAGTACAGCGTTCGCGCCAAAAACTGCCCCAGCTTAACTGACCGTGACGACCCGATCCGCGAGCAAATGATTTCGATCAAAAAGTCGTTTCGTCGTCGAAGAAGTATTGGCGCAGCGGGCAAGGATTTTGTATACCCACATCTGTCGGTTGATGACCGACACGAAACGAACCTCAGCAAAAAATAGAAGAGCCTTTTATTTTACGAGGGGAGGGCATCGCCACATGCAAGATCCGCCTGGCCAGTTTGGCCGAGGAGTCATACCAGCCGGCTCCTCAAGGAATTGTCGCTGATTGTGGTG
>JAGQPK010000492.1 GCA_020426755.1 Planctomycetales bacterium | reverse complement strand
CTGACGAATTGGGCCATTGCCGCCGAATCCACTGGACGGTCTCTTGCAGATCTTGGGTTCGTCCGGCATGCACCGAGTGTCTTGCCAAATGCTGGCCCGCACCACAGCCGCGCATGTCTAACCGCAGCGCCAAGCATCCGGCATCCGCCAACTTCGCCGCGACGCGCTGCATGTAGCCGCTTTGATGGCAGCCCGCTAAACCATGTAACAACAACACGATCCGCTGACCGGCCTGCCAATGCGGCGCGTGATCATCGTGAACAACTAACGTGTCGCCATCGTCCAGACGGAGATGATGCTGGGCTGCGCGATAGCGGCGACGGCGAAACAGATACGCGGCGAGCACCGTTTGACGATGCCCGCCGCGTAGCAAAGGATGAGGAATAAATCGAGGTGTCACGTCACGCCACATTTGCACTCGAACTCCGCGTCGCCAATTCCGTTGTCGATCCCGTTCGGAGTGAGCTGAACTCGCTCCAAATCGGTTCGATGATAACAAAATCGCTAACGGTTCGAGTTGGCTTACGCCACCGCTAAGGACTCAACCTCTTTGGCCAGTCGTTTGCGAGCTTCGAACAAGCGCCGTTTGATTGTGCCAATCGGTGCTTGAAACGCGCGGCTCATCTCCAGTAGAGATTGACCGCGAACGTAGAACGCCACGAGCGTTGCTCGATCCATTTCCTTAAGTCTTCCTAAACCGTCATGCACGCAGGCAGCTCGTTCACTCGCTTCGACGATACTTTCCGGATCGTAGCGGTCGATACAAGTTGCTTCGAGTGTTTGCGGTTCCGTCGCTAAAGTCGGCGGCCGCCTGACGGCCTTGTTGATGGCCATCCGCTTCGTGATGCTGGTCAGCCAGCCGACGAAACACTCCGGCTGTCGCAACTGCGGCAGCTTTTGTAGCACTTGGACGAACACTTCTTGGCAGAGTTCCTGCGCCTCGGCTTCGTCGCGCAGTCTTCGCATGGCGACTGCCAGCACGTGTGGCTTGTAGCGGACGAACAGATCGCCCATCGCCGACCGGTCGCCAGCTTGCGCGGCGAGCACCAGTTGCACGACCGTGGTTTGTATTGCGTTACTTTGCTCGATAGTAGCCATGTTCATGATCTCTCTTGGCATTGCCGGCAGGTAGGGACCGGGCTTCTTGCTTGGTGATGCGAGTCGGCGATCGCCAAACTGCCAGAGCCGTTGGCTTCCAGAAGATGCAAGCGGGTGCGAACGGGCACACGGCTCGAGACCTTCGAAGCGAACGGCGGCAGCGGAATTGCCGCTAAGCGATGGGCGATCAACAACCTGAGCCGCTGGGCTCGGGCGACGATCACCGACCATCGGATTCACTGAGACTGCGGCCGGGACAACCTTGCCCCGGGTTCGCCGCGTCTAGCTCCTCTGCGAAATGCCGCAGCATTCCGACCCGCTAAACATCTGGTTCAACTGCTGATAACGCGGCTGGCAACTTGGTACGGACGGTCGATAACTCGAGCACGTTACCGGTACTGGTTGCGGTACGACGACGTGATCTACCCAGCGTTTAGGTAGCCACCCCGCCTTGGCAGCCTTCATCAAGGCTGCTGCCGCGGCCACCGCCATTGCGGTAGCGGCTGCGTCCAGATGTTTGTGCATGAGGCCTAGGAGGACGTGGAGACGCGTATTACCCGCTACATCCACGCCACGGCGATCTTCAATCTGCGTGAAGATACGGTCGATGATGGTGATTTGGGTAAAGCTACGCATGGCTCGTCTCCTAGCGCTCAGCGCAAGTGAGAGAAAACGAACAGTCAGGAAATAAAGTGGCCCGCGGGCTGGCCGCTAGGTCTGCTCACGGGCTAACTGGAGCATATCACGGATCGAAATCCACCGCAAACTTTGTCTCGAATGCAGCCGCATTCGCCGTGATGCCCATAAGACACGCATCGGATAGACGGGTTCGCCCCGATGCGGTATTTTTCCAACAAAATTCTTCGGGTGTTAAGATCGGTTAGCTGCAAAGACCTGAGCGGTATTGTCACGCAGCACTTTCGTCCCCAGCTCGATCGCCCGCGTCTCGCTCCAGCCGCGCGCCTGCACGAACTGCTCCGCCAAAATCTTCGCCAGGATCCGCTTGTACATGTTGAATTTCGGCAACGCGAATTCCAGCTTATACATGTCGCTGTAGTAGCCAATTTGCTTGGTTTGCGGAACGGCTTCCAGCCGCGCCCGCGCGTCATGTTCGATGTAAGTGGGCGTATTCGAGTACCACCAGTGACCGTTCGTGACCACGTTGGGGAAGATCCAGGCGTAACTGACAAGTTCCTGATTGGTCACGCTGGCCAGCACTGAAATCGGAAAGGTGACTTGCGGGAACGCGTTCAGCAGTCGCTGATATTGAATGAGTGACACTCGGCTGTCATAAAGGTCTTGTCCCTGGTAGACGCCCTCGCGATAGACCGCGCGGTTGACTCCAATCATCAAATCGAACGGCAGACGAAATTCGGCGCAGTGCTGCGTCAACGTCCAGAACACAAAGTTCGACACCGTCCGCGCGTGCTCGGCAGAGACGTCGCCACCCGCCAACACCTTCGCCAAGGCAGCGTCGGCGGCACCATCCGCGACAGGTTCGGGCGCGAATGTCGGGGGCAATGAAATCGCACATGCTCGCGCACCATTCGCGCAGAAATGCTCGAACAGCTTGGTGATCGCGTTGCGGACCGAAGTCGCATTACGCGCTTCAGTACCGCTGGCTTTGGCCAATCGTTCGCGGACGACCGGCTTGCTCAAGTGGAACACGAGGTCGTCGGTGCGCAGGCAGGGTATGTAGACATTCGTATCGAATCCGGCCAGCGGATCATCAAAGTCATTCGTCAGAAAGACTCCCGTCAGCCGACTCTTCTTAAGCACCTGCTGTGACCAGTCCGGCGCACTCATTACTTGCTCTGAATGATCATAGAGCGACTCCCAGTTGTCCGGTGTCAAGCGATCTTCAGTAAAACCGAAGAACTCGCGAGCGATCTCGATGAACCAGCTCGCTTGAATCGTGTTTTCGAGTGGTGCGAAATTCTCCGCCAGCAGCCCGACCTTTTCCTTGGGCGACAGACCATCGGCCTCGATCTGCGTTCGAGCCAAACCGGCGGAGTGGGCGAGCTCCGTGTAGTAGTGGTAGCCGAGAATATCCGCGAGATTTTTCGCGGCGGGTTGCAAGGCATTGATATGTGTGTGCGGATCAACAAAATCAAACGAAGACAATGAGTCATAAATCGTCTGACGCAGTTCCAGTGACATGCTCGCGGGCTCCCTCTTCACTTTAAACAGTCAGCGGTAACGGTCCGCCGAGAAACTTGGCAAACAACTCGGCAGCGATCACTTCATCTTGCTGTCGCGTCAGCGGATAGACGGCCAACTGGGCGCGGCGAATCACCCCTTTTTCCAGATGTTCGCCGAGCAAGGTGTAATCACATCGCCAACCCGATTGTGCCGTGTTGGCCGTCAATCGACAACGGAGGACGTCGTGCGGCATCACTAACACCAGCAACGATTGATCAACTGCGGCCTGAGGTCGAAACAAAAGAGCCGTGGCGGCGGCGCTGCCGCAACCGGCGGTGTCCTCCGGCGACGACTTAGGCGGTACCCAATCACCGTTTGGTGTGAGCTGGAGCAAAGTGGCAGCAGATAGCTCCGTCACCACGTTCAGCAGCGGACGGCTATCCAGTCGGTCCGTCTGCAACGAGACCCACACATGCAGTCCTGCGCACTCACCAGCCTGTGTCACTTGTTGGTCATAGCGCCAATCCAACTGGACGCGCAAGTGATCGTCACCAGGACGTTCATACGTCGCGATTAGATCCGGCTGGCGCACGTAGCCGTCCACCATCAATGAAGCGGGAATCGGATCAGCAAAGTCTGGCAATTCGATGCCGAGCACACGATCTGTTGTAGATGGTGCCAGCCCACCAAGCCCGACCGCCGGCCGATTCAAGTGAACCGCAACCGCCTTGTCACCTAAGGAAATCTCGCCGCAAGACTGACGATGCGACCAATTCGCAGCGCGTCCGATCATGCCATGATCCTTTCGTATCTCCATCGTTCGCCGATACACACCGTCGTTCGCCGCAACGCGTTAGCGTCGATTCCGGCCCCGGCGCCGATTCGTCCAATGCTCGAGAACCGCGGCTAATGCCTTTGGGCGAGCTTCGTGCTGAGGAGAAACCTAGCATAAACGCGTTGGATCAATCAGGCTGCTACCGAGCGGCAAGCTGGACAAATCAGCGCAATAAAAAACCCCGCCGCATGCAAGCATAACGGCGGGGCCGGAACAGAGAAGAGGCCGATTCGCCCGAAGGCGTGATAAAAAAGAGCGTTGAAGGTTTCCCTCCAGTCGTTCTCTCGTCATCATATCAAGTTCACACAACGTGTCCATAGTTTGCTTTCAAAAAATCATCATTTGGGCTTGCAAACTTACCGAAAAAGTGTCGCATCGTAACGAAGAGTGAAGTGAGTCAAGTTGGCAAAACGAGCCGATTCGTGCGATAAAACAGGCCTACGCCGTCGAAGTGGAGTCGAAGAACAAGTGAGCATCCCGTCACAAGCAATGGATTCGGCGGTGGCCGCCGCGAAAGATGCCGGGCGAATTCTGTTGGAGATGCAGAAAACGATCAACCCGCGTGAGAAAGCGCCGGCAGATCTGGTCACAGAAGCGGATTTGGCCGCTCAATCACGGATCAAAGC
>JAGQPK010000491.1 GCA_020426755.1 Planctomycetales bacterium | reverse complement strand
ACGACAATTAATTGTCACCAATCTGGCTTCTGAATACGACAATGAAATCCGGTTGCTGCTCGGTGAAATCAAAGAACTGGAAGACGTCAGTTAAAGACACTTAGTGCGTCGGGGCACGCCGTCGCTGCAGCTCGACGGTGTCGTTCGGTGACGGCGTGCCCCAATCAGTTCGCGTTGTCAATCAAGCAGTAACGTTTCGAGCGTCGTCGGTTGGTGATTCTCGATTCTGCGTTGCCCGCAGTTATGGCTGCTCATGTTTGGCAACTGCCTTCCACGCATCCAGCGTCTGCGTCTGATTGAGTTGTGCTAACTGCCAACGTGATTCCGCAAACTTCAGCACTGCTTGTTGAACCGATGCGGGCAAACGTTCTTGAAAGGCGAAGTCACGTTGTTCAGGTTGGCTGGTGAGTACCGTCGACAGCCATTGACGGGGTACACCAGGTGCCGGCTTCTTCGTCACATGTAGAAACCGGTTCACTTTATCGGTCCAGGACGGATCATCATTGTCTTCGATCCGAATCGATGTTGAGCGGGCAGTCTGTCGCAATCGATATTCCGCTTCGCCAAGTTCGATCGCCGCTGCTCGCGCTGCATCGTCTCCCGCCAGGAATAAAGGCACCATAAAGTCCGATGAACCACAGATCGGGCTGATCCGATCCTTCCCTCCGTCCTGGTCGAAGGCCGCACAACGCACGTAAACGTAGTCTCCACGCCAACTGCTGGGCACCCGGAATATGACTCGAAGCTGCCGGTGCCCCTCGAGCGTCGATTGGGGCGAGGAGCGAAACTTAAAATAGACAGCCGATCCTCGTGACGCCGTACCGCTGGCGGCCAAAAGTTCCATCGGCGGCAGCGATTGAAAGTGCACACTCTCGGATTTCTTCAAGCCGCTACTCGCATTGGCCTGCGCCGTGCCAAAATCGACGGGAGGCGTCAATGTCGCGTTCAGCCCGGCACTGGTCGAACGATCCTGTTGTTCTGTGCGATCAATGTTCCCAGCGTACGATGTCGTCAGTTCCGTACGCGGCGAAAAGTCGACCACCGACATGGTGCGCGCTGGGCTTTCAATTACAAAGAGCAACTGTCGCACCTGCTGTTCGTGGCCGTAGCGAAGCATTGTCGACACGCCAATCACCACTTCCACCAATCGCTCGTTGACCGGCGAAGCAATTCGCCCGTTGCCACGCTCGTCGCAAGTCGACTCGCATGCCGTCAGCGGTACCGCAATTGCCAATGACTCGGTGTCGAACTGGACGCATGCAGCGGATCGATCGGCCGCAGCAGCACTCGCCTGCATGCCCACACATAAGCCAATAGTCGCAATAGCGGGCCAAAGCTGCCGCCATGCCACCCGCCAAACTCGATACGCTGGGTGCACAAATCCGTCACCGACTGCAGAAACTTGCGGTAAGAGTACCGGAGTCATTGGAGTACGCATCTTCACCCTCCTTGATCAATCGCATTCGATTCAAGGACGTGCGGGTGATGGCTTCCTGATCGTAGAACACGAAGTTACCCATACACCGCGATTGCGAATTCCCTGACGCAAGTGCTCGTAGCCAATTGCCACGAGAGATGAGCAACCCATCGTCGGTTGCTGCACGTCGCCTTCCGTTGCGGAATCGTATTCCGACCAGCGACCGCGGCAAGGCAAGTCGCTCCACTTTTTTTCCGCTTATCCGCCGATGCAACGCTGTCATTGCGGCAAATATTCGGGCTGGGAAAAATGGAGAGCCAGCAGGCAGACCATCCACAGCCACACCGGCAGACGATCTTGGACCGCGCCGCCCCAATTCAAGACTCAGTTGGGTGTCCGCTTAGCTGTCCAGTTCGCCGTGCTGACACGCAACGTGCCTACAGCCCCGTTGCCTCCAAGCTAACTGTGCATGCGAGCGAGCGGCTCGCCTTCCAGCAGGATATCCGACTCAAGCTCCGACAGTTCACGGAGTCGGTCGTGAACTTCTGATTCGCTGGCAAATTCCTTCGCCAAGCGAACGTACGTCGAATGATGTCGTGCCTCTGACTCGAATAGACTGTCGTAGAAATCGGATAGTGCCGGTTCACGATCGCGCAGATGCTGTCGCAGGAGGTCGAACCGTTCGCAGGACCGAGCTTCAATGATGCCCGCCACCAGCAACCGATCGACGGCGCGATGGGGTTCGAGCTTGCGGACGAGATCGTTCAGGCGACGACCGTATTGGCTCGGCTTCAACTTGCGAAAGCGGATGCCTCGACCTTGGAGAATATCGAGCACTTGACGAAAATGCTCCAATTCCTCATTGACGATTTGAGTCATTTCGCGAGCAAGCTCGTCGTGATCGACGTACGCGAATAGCAAATTCATCGCCGTCCCCGCTGCTTTCTTCTCGCAGTGAGCGTGGTCGATCAAGATCTCATCCAACCCCGCGTCGACCTGGGTCAGCCAACGTTGGGCAGTAGCCGAGCGTAAGTTGAGCATGCGGATGTGTCTCGTTCGGTCGTCTGTTTAGGGGAAAGTGACGAGCATTCTACTCGTTCCCACGACCGACGAAACCACGCAGGCGTAGAAAAGCCTTTGCAGCGAAGTTCGGCGCAAACAAAAGCCCTCGGCACTTAACCGAGGGCTTTCTCATTTTCGTTAGGACGGCGCTGATTCTCGAATGCATCGGCTACCTCAGAAGCTGAGGTAGAATCCAAATCCAGAACCGCCATAACCGCCGTAAGTATAGGGGCTGTAGTAGGACGGATAGCCGCCACCATAGTAGCCGCGGTAGTAACGCGGTGCCGCGTAGACGCGCGGAGAGTACATATACGAAGGGACTCGCGGGCCGTACAGGTACCCCCGACCGCCACCGCGATAGTAACGTCCTCCCCCGCGGTAGCGATGATCAACTAGTAAAGTCTGATGATCGGACGAACGTGATTCAGCGTTCGCGAGATGTTGCGCCGATGTCATCGGCTCATTGATGTCCTGGTGGCGAGTTACGGAACCAGCGTGTGCCGCCGCACCTCCCCAAGCCAACAAACTGGATACAACCAAACTGGCAAATAGGGCTTTCATGCGTCTGTCCTCTCTTGTGATCAACGCAAGCATTCAGGTGGGGGCCACTTTCACAACATAAATGACGTTCCCCCGGAGACGTCATTCCCTTGATCCTTGCAGGCACAGCTATCGCAGGTTTGATGCCAAAGCCGGGGAAACTGCAGCCAGTGGGCGAATCGATGCATTTTCCGCGGGGAACTGTGCGACTCGAGACCAACACGGTTGCAGTCAATGCAAGAGACGTCACAAGATCGAGGACTCAAACAATCAATCTGATAACACGGCAACCGGCGGCCTGATCGCCGCGTGCGAACCGTTAGGAGATCGCCGTCAGCCCGTCATCTGCGCATTTGTCAAGAGAGCTTTCAAATGTCGCGATACGCGTGGCCGTTCGCCCAACCCCGGCGACAAATCACCGGGCTACCATCAACAATCACTAAGCGATGAACTTTCAGGCATCCGCTTTTCTCCTCTCTCCTTTCTCCTCGCTCCGAAATCCGAAATCAGCGGCAGCGCGCTAGGGCGAACTAGAGGCGAGTCGCCAGTGCAGCATCAACATTCGACTTTTCATTGGCGCAAAAACAAACGGCCCTCGTGAAAAGGGCCGTTTGCGGAGTAACAATGGGTTAAGAAATCAATGGGTAACTAGCCGGCGGTCTGCACTGAGATGCGTGTCGGCTTAAGCTTCTCGCTCTTCGGCAACGACACGTGCAGTACGCCCTGTTCGTACTTTGCCGTGATCTTCGCCTCATCGACCGCCGCGGGCAACGAAACGACGCGGCGGAATTCTCCGTACCGTCGTTCAACGCGATGATACGTCTTGCCGTTCTCTTGCTGTTCGGAGTCCCGTTTGCCGGAAATCGTCAGCTGGTTCTCGTGTACTTCAACCGATACGTCCTCAGGTTTCAGGCCAGGCAGATCGACGGTCACTTCGTAACCACCTTCATTTTCTGCGACGTTTAGTTGGGGCACAAAGTCGCGTGCGCCGCCATTGTCCTCGCCGATGAAGTGCTGCACTAGGTTGTCCATCTCCTTGTAGAGATCATCCCATGGACGAACTCCATTACCACGCCAAGTTTTCAGGTATCGACTCATGTTAGTTCTCCTCTCATTTGCCTTACTGCGTACGTTAACGACGCAAAATGACGAATGTGTGAACTGATGCTTATCAAATCTCTGGCGTCTCATGAGGCACGTCGACGCGCGCTCGAAGTGCTCAATGAGATTGCCGCAACGGTCAGTTTCGTTCTATACGGCGCTGTTCGCCGTTTACTGGACTGACGTCGAGACGGAAAAAGCAAAGTGCGTGCCAGTCCGTTACGTGAAGTCGACCGCGCGTCGAAAGTGGTTGCCACTATTGAATTTGCTGCTGATCTAACCAGCCTTACCGACGCGTAGATGCCCAATGCGCAACCGGTTTACCTTGCCAAAATGATCAACGGGAGACTGTCACTTTGGCAAAGGTTCTGCCGCCGACCTGCCGAAAAATGGGCGATTGTTCTCGGTGAGACACTCCGCATGCGGTCGATTCACACCCGATACTTCTAGCAATCGCGAATGACTTCAGCCTGCCGAAACGAGGAGATTGCTATGAATGCCCTGACACCATGTGACATCGCCTCGCAGCAAGGCTGGTTTAACACCCCGACGTGCAGTAGACATACCCTGCGGTTTATTGCGGTT
>JAGQPK010000490.1 GCA_020426755.1 Planctomycetales bacterium | reverse complement strand
TCGCCTAGCCCCCACTTGCCGCAGAGTGCCGTTGCGTAGCCAGCTTGCTTAAGGACTTCGGCAACGGTGACATCTTCATCGCGCAATGTTTGGCTGGCGACGTTGGCTCCGCCTGCATTCCCACGCACAAACGTATGCCCCATGTGTTGGCCTGTCATCAGCACACTGCGTGATGGCGCGCACACGGTGTTTCCCGCATAGAAGTTCGTAAAACGCAGCCCTTCGGCCGCCATCTGATCAAGCCTCGGAGTCTGGACCAGCTGTTGGCCGTAGCAGCCCAAGTCACCGTATCCCAAGTCGTCGGCCATAATGAAGATGATGTTGGGCGGCGAGTGATCGGCCGCGCTGATACTCGTGGCGAAACTACAGAGGAGTGCGATACCAAGTGTGATGCGCAACGACATTCCATCCTCCTTCAACTAGTTGACCGAACAAAGCCTCGCGCAGGCGTCTATTTGCGACGAAGTTTCGCAGCACACGAAAGCGCCCTAGCAAGTGACGTCAGGCGGATTCGACGTGAAAGACGGGGCTGGATTTTGTAAGGGTGTGGCTTTTGTACGTTTGCTGATTGTAGCGCAGCGGGCGTGGTTGCTGGGGGTTGAGACAAGCAAGTCTCACCCGCGACCACTCCGTGCGGTGGGCTCGTTTATTAGGTCCCCAGTCTAAATGATTTTTGGGGTAGCGGAAATCCTGTCAGATTGAGACGCCTTCGAGCGAGCGTCGTGCGGTAGCGTAGGTTGACCATAGATCTTGATGCCAAGCGCAATCATTTGATCGTCGAACAGTAAGAACTTCCGTACTTCGAGTTGTCATGCCTGATACGAGTGACGTCACAAACGTGTCTGATCAACAGCGGCTTCGCTGGTCCGCGGTTTTACTGCTGCTGGCCATTGGAGTTGCTTTTGCCGTGTACGGTATCAATGAGCAGGGCATGTGGTACGACGAGCTCTACTCGGCGACGTTGGGCGCGGTGCCTCTGCTGGATGTTGTCGAAACTGTGCGTCGTTTTGACATGCACCCACCGTTGTACTATTTGCAGTTGTCAGTTTGGGAAACCGTCAGTCAGTCAGATCTCTGGTTGCGGCTAAACTCGACCGCGTGGTGGCTGGCCACTGGCGTGGTGTTGACTCTGATTTCACGTCGTTTGTTTTCGAACAACACCGCGTATCTGGCTCTTGCGTTCTTCGTGCTCAATGCGTCAGGCGTGCACTTCGCGCAGGAGTTGCGGATGTATGCGCTACTGATGTTGTTGACCGTGCTGTGCTTTTATGCCACCGAACAGTTCTGGCGGCACGAGGAGCGTGCGCCGAGCGGACTGTTGTATGTCATTACGGTCACGGTCATCTACTCGCACGGAGCGGGCTTCTTGATTTTGCTGAGCATGTGGGCAAGTGCTGCCTGGGTGGCTTGGCAACGACTTGTGCCACGTCAGCGCCTGTTGCGATTTGCAGCCGTTCAATTTGCGGCGATCCTGACCGGACTTCCTGAACATCTACGTGCAGCGACGATGCACCTGCATTTTGAAGAGGGCCTGTCGTATGCGATTGCACCATCGCCCTACGAATTGCTGAGAGACACCGTGTGGCTGATCACGGGACGAGGCGAATTGCTCGGAGCAGTCTCGATTCCGATCACGCTATCGTTGACGGTGCCCATTCTCTGGGCGGGTACGAGGACCGAGGGGCCAGCTCGGCGCGCACTGCTGGCATTTGTGATCACGCCGATTGCGACCTGCTGCGCTATCAGTCATCTGAGTCGGCCGATCTGGGTGTTCCGCGCGATCTCGTTCACCTTGCCACTGTTGTGCCTGACGCTCGCTGTCGGTTCCCTGCAGTGGCTTGAGGTGATTCATGCTCGACTTGCAGCCGTCAAATCAAATGAAACGTCAGAGGCTTGGCCTGGTTTGCAACGTGTGACGACGATGCTGTTGCCGGTCGCGCTGCTAGTGTGGTGCCTGTTCGGTGTGATTGCTCAACGAACTTTTTATCCGCTGGTATCACACTATCGCGAAGCGGCGGAAGTCGTAGCGCGAGCGGGGCGAGTCGGGGATACGATCTACGTGCCGCAATCGTACGGCTATTGGGCGTTCTGCTGGTATGCTCTCGGACCTGGTTCAATCCAACCACTGCATGATGCGGGACAACACGAATTGCCGAACGGGGTGTTGGTGGTTAAAGGCCGACCGGAAGCTGAGCCGCGAATTGTTGAAACGAAATATGTCGCGACAGAATCGGACGATGCCGGGCAGCATGACTTACCCCGTACATTCCTGCTCATGTATGGAAAAAAGCCGGCAGCGAAAATGATTGCGGAACTGCAGCTCGCGGAGGGCATCGAAGTCCGCCAGTTTATTGATGAGTCGCCGGTTGGCGTCTGGCAGATCCGCTCGAACTGAGCGCGTCCTGTGCTACCTTTGTCCAGCTTTTGCGTTTCACTCTTGCCACATGTACGCGTTCGCCCATGCTCACTCGCTCCACGTTATCGATCGTTGTGCCGATCCACAACGAGCAGGAAACTTTGCCTGAACTGTACGAAAGGCTGGTTGAGGCGATTACTGCGATGGGATTCGCGGCGACCGAAGTGCTGTTGATCAGCGATGGTAGCACTGACGACTCGGATCGCTTGATCGCCGAGTACGTACGTCGGGATGCTCGCTTTCGCGGCCTGTTTTTGACTCGCAACTTTGGCCATCAGGCTGCTGTATCCATTGGGCTGGAACAATGCCGAGGTGATGTAGTTGCGATTGTTGATGGCGATTTACAGGATCCTCCGCTGGAGATTCGCCGGCTGATCGAGGCAATTCAAAACGGCGCGGACGTCGCTTACGGAGTTCGCCGGCGACGTAAAGAAGGCGTTCTGAAACGCGTGGCGTATGCCGGGTTCTATCGACTCCTGCGAGCGATGGCTGACATTGAGATTCCCTTGGATACCGGCGACTTCTGTTGCATGAGACGATGTGTCGTCGACGCGATGTTGAAGTTGCCCGAACGGCAACGGTTTGTGCGGGGCCTGCGGGCCTGGGTTGGATTCAAACAGGTTGGTGTTACCTACGAACGTTCCGCTCGCTTCGCGGGTACGCCTTCTTACACTTGGCGAAAGCTGCTTCAACTTGCCTACAACGGATTGTTTTCATTTTCGACGTTGCCCGTTCGCGTCATGCAGCGACTGGGGATTCTGATCTCTCTGGCGGCAATCGGTGTTGCCGCTTGCTACGTGGTGATGTTCTTCGCGAGGCCGGAGTTGTTTCCGCAAGGATTTGCGACCATTGCGGTTTCCATCTGGTTGCTTGCCGGTGTACAGTTGTTCTTTACCGGGATCTTGGGCGAGTACGTCGTGCGGACGTTTGACGAGGTCAGAGGTCGACCATTCGCACTATTGCGAGAACAATGCGGCACTGGGCTAGGGCACAGCTTGAGCATCAACGAGGAACAAATTGAAGGTGCGCTTGGCGAGTTGCTGGAGAGTGTCGGCGAGTTGCGCGCCATGACCGCTGGCGATCAAGCAGCGTCCAGCAGTTTGGCCTGCGAGGAACAACGGAATGGATAGCACCTATGGCGCCAGCTACGACACGCTCTATCATCAACATTGGTGGTGGCGTTCGCGTGAACGAATTCTGTTGCATGAGATCGAACAGCTAAGGCTACCTCGCGACGCTCAGATCCTGGACGTGGGCTGCGGCAATGGCTTGTTCCTGGAGCCACTTAGCCAGTTCGGCGATGTCCACGGCATTGAAGTCGACGAAACGTTGCTGGCTCCGGACAACCCGTTCCGTGATCGCATTCGTACGCGACCTTTGGGAGATCCGGGGTATCGCAAAGACCGATACGATTTGATCACCGCGTGTGACGTGATTGAGCACATTGAGGACGATAAGCATGCCGTCGCGGAAATGGTGCGGATGCTCAAGCCAGGTGGGTACCTGCTCATCACAGTGCCGGCGTTTCGTGTACTCTGGGACGTACATGATGAAGTGAACCATCACTTTCGCCGTTATCACCACAACGAGCTTCGGCAATTGCTGGAACCTTTGATCGAACTGCAAACGTGCCGATATCTTTTTGCATCCCTCTTTCTCCCCAAGTTGGCCGTCAAAATGTTGAATGCGAATCGGCACTCGACCGTCGCACAACATGCGTTGCCACCGTCATGGGTTAATCGAGCCGCGACGGAATTCTGCTGTGCTGAGTATCGACTCACACAACGGGTGCTCCCTCCGTTCGGCACGTCATTGTTAGCGATTGGACGAGCGTAGCGTTACGCTGACGATTGGGCAGACAATTCGCTCGAGCAGGTCTTCATCGCGTGGCGATTGTTGAGGGGAGGCCGGCGATTCACCGCCGGTACGCATGTCGCAAAATGCCCCGTATGTCGCGTAGCGGAACTTGAACGACTCCGCACGCCGCGCGTTAAAACACCGCCGAATTGCCTCCACAACGCAGCGCGGCGGCAATATGAAGAGGATGTCATGCTGTCGCGATGCGCCGCCGCCGACATTCCTGCGACGCTGCGACACGCTGCCGGCATAAAAGCGCCGGCCTATCGTCACCGTTTCGCTACGCGACGCAAAATAAGACGAAAAATAATTGCGGCTACATGTCGAGACGCCGCATCGGCGTTCGACTATCTTACCAAACAGTCCCATTTGCGATTCAATGAAGGAGACCGGCATGGCTAACACTCTGATTCAAGCTTACCTATTCTTCGCCGGACGCTGCGAAGAGGC
>JAGQPK010000048.1 GCA_020426755.1 Planctomycetales bacterium | reverse complement strand
AGTCGCTGCTAACGAAAACGTACACCGAACGGGCCGTTCGCTTTATCGAAATGCATCATGATCGTCCGTTCTTCATCTACTTGCCGCATTCAATGGTGCACGTCCCGCTATTTGTCTCCGACGACTTCAAGGATCGCAGCGGCAGGGGCTTGTTTGCCGACGTCCTGATGGAAGTCGATTGGTCGGTTGGCGAGATCCTGCGCACGCTGGAGCAACATCACCTGAGCGAGAACACTCTCGTGGTCTTTTCGTCAGACAACGGTCCTTGGTTGAGCTACGGGAACCACGCCGGCTCCGCGCTGCCGTTGCG
Source organism: Planctomycetales bacterium (assembly GCA_020426755.1). Lineage (GTDB taxonomy): Bacteria > Planctomycetota > Planctomycetia > Pirellulales > Pirellulaceae > JAGQPK01. The sequence goes on along the minus strand of JAGQPK010000048.1, from coordinate 13,575 downwards.
CGAAGGCAAAGGCACTTCATTTGAAGGAGGCTTTCGCGTACCCACCATCATGCGTTGGCCTGGCCGTATACCCGCCGGCACAACGTGCGACGAATTGGCCTCGACAATCGACATCCTGCCGACCGTAGCGAAACTGATCGGCGCGGAATTGCCAGAGCATCGCATCGATGGACTTGATATCAGCGAATTGATGTTCAGTACGGAAAGAGTCGAATCACCTCACCAATCATTTTACTTCTACTATGAGGGTGGTCAGCTGCAGGCGGTCCGCGATCGACGCTGGAAGCTCCATTTGCCCCATGGCTATCGAACACTCGACAGCCGACTGGGTGGGCGAAACGGCCGACCCGCCAATTACCGACAGGCAAAAATTGGCCCCGCCCTGTTTGATCTCAAAACAGATATCGGGGAGTCGCGAAATGTCGCCGCCGAACATGCCGATATCGTTGAACGATTGTTAGCAACAGCGGAAGTCGCGCGCGAAGATTTGGGCGACTCGCTCACGAAACGCGAGGGTGCCGGTCGACGTCCCGCCGGCCGCTTGCAAGAAGGCGATGAGCGTTTGGTCTGGTAGTGCCGAGACACTAGGCAGCATCAGCAACCTGCTGCCCGCGATGTTTCGCGTCCCGGAGCCGCTATTCGCGCGGCACCGGGATGATGAGTTTCTTCGACGTCGGAGACGTCCGCCAACGTGCCGCCTCGGCCCGTCGCGTTCGCGCGCTCAAAAAGGCGTGTTCACACCCTAACGGTGTTGGCCACGTCGATGCGAGGACTTCTCACGCGCAGACGAAGTGCCGGACGGCTTAGAGCCGTTCGCATTATCGGCGTGGAGTTGTGCCAGCATTTTCTGGCGAGCGATTGCGTCCGGTGGAAGTGGACTCTGGGTGGGCATGGGTCGAACTCCTGGGGAAGGAATGAAAATGGATTTTCGACTGGCCATAATTTATGTGAACCAGCGGAAAATCCACGCGCTCTTTCTCCCAAAAAAATCGGCCTCGTCCGCCGCCGCTGTCACGCCTGCAACAGTTAGGCGAAGTTTGCGCCGCGAGTTGAACTTTCAGGCAATTTGGTGAAATTATTGTTTGAATGCGTCAACTTGCCAGCAGATGAGCCGAAACGCTGGACTTATCTCGATCGGCTTCTTACGCTGAAATTGGCTACCACCGGCAGAACTGAGCGTCATGAGATCAAGTACCATGACGAGGGCGAATTGAGGGCGAGTTTTTTGACACACTTCGACGTTAATCCTGGTGAAGGCTCGTTTAGTCGTACCCCCAGCAGCTTGTTGGCAGCGGCGCAGCGTGCTGACAAAGACGCTTGGCATCGCTTGGTGCGCGAATACAGCCGCAGCATCTATCGCTGGTGTCGACGTGCTGGGCTACAACCTGCAGATGCCGGCAACATTGTGCAAGAAGTGTTTCGCGCCGTGGCCCGCAAGCTGCCAGATTTTCGTCGAGAGCAAGCGGGGGATACGTTCCGCGGTTGGCTCAGACGAATCACGCAGAACAAGCTGCGGGACCATTTTCGAAATCAAGCGAAGAGCGTCGATCGGCCGTTAGGCGGCACCGACGCGCACGAGATGATTGTCCGCTTGGCCGCTCCGTCGGAAACGACGGCGACGAGCGTGACGGGAGCGGCGATCGACGATGGCCTTTCCGCTCGCCAGCGGGGAGCGATCGAGCAGGTCAAGGTGGAGTTTTCGGAACGCGACTGGAGATTTTTTTGGCGCGTCGTCGTCGACGGCCAATCCGCGGTGGAAGTTGGAGCAGAATTCGGCGTGACAGCCAACACCGTACGACTCGTCAAAATGAGGATTCTCAAACGTCTGAGAACATTGGCGGGCGCCGAATAGGCAACAGGATATGTTCCTCGTGAGAGCGACGAACACGACAACTGCGGCGTGGAATTGCCCCGACGAAGGTCTTTGGCGCGCCTTCGCCGCCGCCCAATTGCCGCGCCAGCGCATGGACGAATTAGAGGCGCATCTCGTTCACTGCCCGACTTGCATCGAGCTGCTCGATTCGTACGATCAAGATAGCGATACACTCATCCGCGCCTTGGCGACGTGCCCGGGTTCAAACGACGATGAACCTGAATTCTGCAACTTGGAGGCCACGTTGCTTTCCGGCGCTGACCTTGTTGGGTTCGGCGATGAGTCAACGTTGTCACTGGCAATGTCTGCCGAGGCGGGCACCGAGCCACAACGCGAGCTGGGTGGCTACGAGCTGCTGACTCTGATCGGCCGAGGCGGTTCCGGGGCTGTCTATCAAGCGCGGCACAAGAAGCTCGATCGCTTGGTCGCGATCAAAGTGCTCAATTCGCACTACGTCGGTCGCGACGCAGATGCGCTGGCACGGTTTCACAATGAAATGCGAGCGATCGGGCAATTGGATCATCGCCACATCGTTCGAGCTACCGATGCCGGCGAAGATCAAGGTTACCACTACCTCGTCATGGAGTATGTCGAAGGCCTCGATCTGTCACAGTTGCTGCGAATGAACGGCCCGCTGCGCGTCGCAGACGCATGCGAACTGATTCGACAAGCTGCGTTGGCACTCGACTTTGCCCATCAACATAACTTCGTACATCGCGACGTCAAACCGTCCAATCTGCTGTTGTCGGCGGCGGGTACGGTCAAGCTGCTCGATTTGGGTTTGGCCGGCGTGCCAGTCGCCGAAGCTGTGACGTCGGGAGCGGAAGAAGAATGGCCGCATGGTACAGCGGACTACATGTCACCCGAACAATGGCGACACTTTGGTCAAGTAGACGCGCGCGCCGATATCTACAGCTTGGGCTGCGCGTTGTTCAAGCTGCTAACCGGCCGCCCACCCTATCCGACACGCCCGCATGACTACGCCGCGAAACGTGAAGCACATTGTCACGCGCCGATTCCCTCCGTACGTGCACAACGTCCGGAAGTTCCTTTGGGACTGCAGAAGATAATCACTCGCATGCTGGCCAAGCAGCGTGACGATCGCCCGGGAAGCGCTGCCGAGATCGCCGAGCATCTGACTCCGTACACTGGCGAAGCTCGCGTGGGATCACTCGCAGCGCGCGGCGTTGCCTGGGCCCAAGGGCAGACGCAGGGACCGCTGCGGGCAGACGACGAATCGCCGCTCGCATGCCGATCCATCACCCGCCGGCAGTGGCTGGCCTGGGGCGGTGCGACGGCAGCATCGTTGCTGGTCGCTGGTGTTGCCTTCGCGCGACGCTCCACACCACCACCGGAACTGCAACGCGACTTGTGGCGAACACTGACGCCGATCGGTACACCAGTCACCTATAGCTCCGGCGGACCAGCGCCAGATGAACACACGGGCATTACCAGCGAACAGCCGACCATGTCTTGGTCTGACAACACACTGTCAGTCATGGCACCCATCGAGACGTTCATCGATCTGGGTCTGCCAGTTCAGGGTGCTTTCAGCCTGCGAACCGATTTGCTGATCCAAGCCAGTGGCGGTCGCGCCGGCTTCTTCTTTCAGCATCGGCCTCACAAGGCCGCTGTCGCGGGCAAGACGTATCCGTATCAGGTAATTGAACTGATCCTGGACGGCAGTGAAAACGTCCGCCTTGAATGGAGTCGGTATGCCTTTTATCAGAACGATTCGCAACCAACGCGACGTCAACTAACGCCACTCGCGACGCTGGCTCTACCAATCATCGCCCCGCCATCACCGTTTCACCTGCAAATTGCGGTGGGGCGAACCGGCATTCCGCAAGTGACTTGTCAAAACGAGATACTCGCCGAGTCTCGGTGGAACTTGACGTTCTTAGGTCGAGAGCAATTCAAGTTGACGCGAGATCAGATTGAGCCATCATACCGTGGTCGCGTGGGGCTCTTTGCACACGGGCAACACGTTGAATTCGCCAATCCGCAACTGCGATACCTTTAGTCGTAACAGGACTCAAATCCGATGCCTACCCAACGCGATCTATCGTCATTGCCGCAGAGCCGAGTTCAACGCGTGCGCGCAAATCGCCTCGCGGGCTTCACGATTGTTGAGTTGCTGGTGGTCATTGCGGTGATTGGCGCGCTGGTCGCCATGCTCCTACCAGCGGTCAATCAGGTTCGCGAACAAGGCCGTCGCGTGCAATGCATGAGCAACCTGCGAAATCAGGGCCTAGCTGTCCAGGAGTACGCGGAAGGTGGACAACAGACTTTGCCGGCGCTGTGGCGGACCGACCGACCGTATCCTTGGCAGAACTTTTCCTGGCGTGCGGAACTACTCCCGTACCTGGAACAACGCCCCATTTACGATCGACTTGATTGGACATCCGAACCGTTAGTCGGCACGAACTTGAACTTGGTCCAATACAATATCGAACTCTTCGAATGTCCCTCGGCGCCGCTCGGCTCGCGCAAAATCCCAACCGTCGGGCACGACCCACTAGAGTATCCGGAAGTGCAAGTCGGCAGTTGCGACTACGTAGCAATTTACGACGTGAAGGTCCCGACACGTACGTACCCCTTGCGCGGCGTCTGGAATTCCAGTTCCGATCTGCAAATGGAAATGGACTCGCCGGACGCCACGGCGTCACCCAGCCTGGACCAACGTAGTGCCGGACAACGAAACCGGCGATCTTCCATGTCGATCGCCCGCGACGGACTCAGCAGTACCGCATTGATTGTCGAACAGGCCGGGCGGCCACTTAGTTTTGGAACGGCTGCCACGGCGTCGACAACCGGACCGGAAGAAGGTCCGTGGGCAACCGGCGACTGGTCATCCTTTACCGGTGACGGTGTCAATGTCGATAATGCGCACAATCCATTTGGCTTTCACGTCGTCGCGCACGTCGTCATGGCCGATGGCTCCGGACATGCCTGGTCTCGCGACATGTCTCCGGATATTCTTCGCGCGCTCCTCTCCGCCGACGGCAACGAGATTATTCAGAATAGCGATTGGCGACAGTAGTGTGCCTTTGACGTCGAGTTCGCCGAACGGCGCCAGCCGCAGTTCTCATCGAGACTAAATTGGCTCCAACGTACAATCGACAGACCCCGGAAAGTACCAAATCCGCCGGCAGGCGTACGCGGCGAAAGATCGGTAGGCAGTGTGAAAGGAAAATCGCACCTGCTAAACTCCATTCCTATGGTGTATCGATTCTTACTTACTGTGTTGCTGCTGAAGATGAGTGGAAGTGCCGTAGTGGCGGCGCAGTTCCCCACGCGTCCCATTAAACTGGTCGTTTACACGGCTCCCGGCGGCCCCATCGATTACACGGCACGACAGTTCGCTGAGATTGCTCGGCAATATACTGATGCCACCTTCGTTGTCGAAAATAAGCCGGGGGCGGGCGGCGTCGTGGCGATCGAGTACTTACTTCGCGCTCGGCCGGATGGTCATACCATCCTGGCCTGCACGAAATCAAATGTCGCCAAACTGCTCACCTCGGGACACGCTGATTACCTAGATCGCGTTGACTGGTTCGCGATGTTGATACGTGATCGTGAGTGCGTTATCACTCGCAGCAACGCAACCAGATTGAATTGGCCAGACATCATCGCGGATGCACAGCAGCGACCTGGCGAACAACAGTGGCTCGGGCCCGGTAGCGGTGGCCTGGATCACGTCACGGCTTTGCAGATCTGGGACGCTTACGATGTGCGCGCGAAATGGATTCCATTCAAGAGCGGTGGCGAAGCATTGACGGCGTTGTTGGGCGGCGACGCAACCGCCTACGTCGGCAATCCGGGGGATGCCACGGGCAATCCAAACTTGCGAGTGTCCATCATCTCCAGTCCAGCGCGGCTGGAGCAATTCCCCGATGTACCGACATTCGGCGAGTTCGGACATGCCGAACTCGACGATAAGTTCATGTGGCGCGGCCTGGCACTACCCGATCGCTGTCCAGCGGTGGCGCGGGAATGGTGGGCGCGTCTTTGTGAGCAGGTTACTGCGGACAAGCGTTGGCAAGCACTCTGGCGTCCTGAAGGAATGGAGATCATCCATCTGCAGAGCGCAGATTTTCGCGCGGTGATCGAGCAGGATCGACGCGATTTCGAACACTACTTAGCCAAGCTGGACCTCCTGCCTTCCGCCGTCACCGAACATGCAGAGGTTGTCGCAGGTCAACGAACTCAGTTGGCTTGCTTGGTCGGCTGCTATTTTGTCGCCGGCATTGGCTTAATATGGACTGGAACCTGGTCGCAGCAGGCGCACCGAGCGTTAGCCCTGGCAATTGCGGGTCTAGCAGGTTTACTACTGTGGCAGACAACGCAGTTTCCGGCAGCTCAGTTGGGGATTGGCGCTGCAGCGATTCCGCGATTCTGGATTGGGTGCCTGTTCATCTTCGCGCTGCTCGTCATGCTACGATCGCCTGCCAACGACGTGTCACACACTCGCACGGCCGAGACTGTCGTGGATCAGCAGACCGCAGACAAGTGGTCGCGGCATCCAGTGACACTGGTGGGCATCTTGGCTCTCTATCTAGTACTCCTCGTCTATAGTGGCTATTACTTGGCGACCGCATTGTTCTTGCTAGCCACAACGTGGACGTTAGGCCAACGGCGTTGGGGAGTGTTGTTAACGATCACTCTCGTTTGGCTCACATTGACGTACTTCGCCTTTGAGCGGGCCCTCTTCGTCCCATTGCCGACAGGTCAGTGGTTCGAGTCCTTTCAGTGAGCGTCGACACATGGATCTACTCCAACATCTGAGTGACGCGGCCGGCCTACTCTGTGATTTGAGTTCACTGCTCACGATCTTTGTTGGCGTCGCGATTGGCATTTTGATCGGAGCCATGCCGGGACTATCTCCGTCCATGGGTGTTGCACTCGTCGTGCCATTTACGTACGCGATGTCGCCCACGATGGGCATCGTACTACTAACGTCGATCTACTTAGCGGCCGACTACGGCGGATCGATCACAGCCGTGACTATCAACACGCCCGGCACGCCAGCCGCGGTCGTGACGGCCTACGATGGGTACGCGTTGACGCGGCGCGGTGAGGCGGGGCTCGGATTGGGTGTGTCCCTGATAGCCAGCGTCATGGGCGGTCTGATTGGCACCTTGATCTTGATCTTCTTCGCGCGTCCTCTCTCTGAGTTCGCGTTGAGGTTTCAACCGGCTGAGTATTTCGCAATCGCGATTTTCGGACTGACGAGTGTCGCCAGTGTGGGCGGCTACGCTCCGGAACGATCGTTGCTGATGGCCACGTTCGGACTCTTGCTCAACACAATCGGCAGCGATCCGATCTCCGGCGTAAGTCGATTTACTTTCGGATTGTCTGCCCTGTACGACGGCTTTGCGCTGATTCCAGTTTTGATTGGTTTGTTCGCCGTTAGTGAGGTCTGTCTGCAATGGAGTGACGTCAACGCGGAGCCTGTCTCCGTTAGCGACGGCACACAGGCTACGCGCTGGCCTGCCTGGCGCGAATACTGGAGCCTGCGTGCGGCGATGATTCGATCCGCAATTATTGGCACACTGATCGGCATCTTTCCCGGCGCGGGTGCCACAGTCGCGTCATTCGTTGCTTACGATATCGAGAAACGCTTGAGCAAGACCCCTGACAGTTTCGGACAGGGCAATCCGGCAGGCGTAGCGGCCGCCGAAGCGGCCAACAGTAGCAGCGTGGGTGGTGCACTAATCCCACTGCTAACATTGGGCATCCCCGGAAGTGCCTCCGCCGCAGTGCTCATCGGGGCGCTCATGATTCACGACGTCGTCCCCGGACCGCGCATGTTAGTCGAACATCCGGACGTCATCTACGGATTGTTCGTCAGCTTGCTGATCGCCAACGTCGCTATCCTGGTGCTCGGTGCCGCCGGCAGCCGCATCTGGATTCGCGTAACGACCGTCGACAAGGCAATATTGCTACCACTGATCTTGGCCGCAGCCGTGATCGGTAGTTTTTCGGTGCGGTACGCCCTGTTCGATGTCGTGAGCTGTCTGGTGTTCGGGATCTTTGGTTGGCAACTACGGCGCAACCGCTTTCCCGTCGTGCCCATTGTGCTCGGCATGGTACTCGGTAACCTGATTGAAGAAAACCTGCGTCAAGCAATCCTGATGGACGGCTATTCGTTCTTCATGAAACGTCCTAAGTGTTTTGTGATCCTGTTGAGCGCATTACTCGCAGCGACGTTCCCTTGGTTGAAACGGAGATTCCAGAATGCTCGCACCGATTCGCCAAGTTAGTCACTGCGCACGCCACATTCTCCATGTGAGCCTGGTGTTGATCTTCCTTACACCGGGTATTCGCGCAGACGCAGCTGACACACAGGTCGCCTACACGTTCTCTGGTTCGGATTCAGGCGGTGTCGCCCTAATCGATGTTGATCTGCAAACAAAGCGTCTCTTGGCCTCACGGCTAGCGTTCGACCATCCGGACTGCCGACAACCCACCAAGGTCCGTCAGAATGCAGACGGCAGCTTGCTCGCTTGCTTGAATGTCGCCGAGAAAGGCCCTCATTTATTCGTTTGGAATCGCGTAGCCGGCGGCGAGCCACAGTCGCTCGTGCTGCCTTCCATTCCCGACGAACTGCGGATCGTGGACAACACTCGAGCAATAATCACTTGCGAAGACTCCGTGGTGTTTGTCGACTTGCAGGAATTGACCGTACTGCACAACGACGAAATCGAACAGACTCTCGATCCTCCCGGCGCTTCGCCAGAAGATATCTGCCTGCTGCCTGGCAACAAGCATGCGGTGGTTTCGCTGCAAAAGGATAGTAAATCAGGTTCCAAACGTGGCAACCGATTAGTCATTTACGATTTGGAAACGTTCGAGCACATCGCCGATCTGCAGTTGCCGCGTGAACATCCCGAACTGCATTTCGCCGATAACAAGCGCGAGCAAGGTCCCGGTCCAGAAATCGTGACGATCTCACCGAGTCACGATGCCCTGATGGTCACGCTCGACCTCTATGGGGCCGTAGGTTTTTCGAAGCTATCGACAATCACCACAGATTCGCCCATCAAATGGCGGCTGGTGCGGACTTCACTCGACAATAGTTGGGGGACTTCATTTCCTGATCGTGGCCAACTTATGACTCTTGGCGATCGCGACTATTACTTGGTCTGTAATGCCGGACCGCGCGGCGGCAGCGTGTTAATCGATGTCGCCGAACAAAGAATCGCCTGGCGTCACGCGTTGCCGCCCGGCATGGAAACGCCGGTTTTCTTTCCTAAGTACAATCGTGCAGTGACCGTCTGCTCCGGCAAAACAAAACGACGTGCCAAGGACGAGGTGGAAAAGAGCTGGACACCACAACAGTCCGTGTATGCAATCAACTTTTCTCCAACTGAGATGGCACAGTCTCGCGTGCAATCAATTCATATGCCTGGTTTCAGTCAACGCATTGCATCCGTTGACGGATCATCCTCGCTAGCGCTAGTCGCCTGTGGACAAGATGCCTTAGTGGCCGATACGCTAGTGCTATTCGACGCTGAACGGTTGGTCATCGTCGACCATCATCGGGCGATTGGGACCATTCAACAGTTTGCTACCAAGTGACAACGTTGCGTCCCTCGTTTCCAGCGTGTCCCAATCCGGCTACGTATCCCCCAGGCCGCGGTGCCATCAAGAAAACTTGAACTCCTATGTTGCAGACTTGCGAAATCCGCTGGTTCTTCTCCGAGCCACCGGTCGACTTGGATCGAATTCTTTCTGACCACACCGAAGTCCAGGAACGCACCGATTGGTACATCTTGCCTGCCAATGCGGAATGCGGCGTCAAGCTGCGTGAGGGCAGTCTGGAGATGAAGCTGCGTTGTGCATCTTATGGCGAGCGAAACTTCTGCGACCTCGTCGGGTACCTGGAAATCTGGAAGAAATGGAGTCTCGTGTTTGGCGACGTGGAAGCAGCGCCGTCGTTAGAGGAGCTAGCGGGAACTGGATGGCTGGACGTGGATAAGAAACGCTATTTGCAGCGTTTTCACGTGGATGGCGAGCGAGTTTCGGTTGCGTCCGAGCGCCCCTTGAATGGCTGTGAGTTCGAGGTGACCGAGCTAATGGTCGAAGGACATCCCCATTGGACCGTAGGCTTTGAAGCGGTCGGTGAACTCATCAAGCTTGAATCGAACCTGGCGACGGTTTGCCAACACATTGCCACACGTCAGGCATTTCGTCAGCCATTCACGCGGGACAATTCGTATGGATATGCCCAGTGGCTGGCTCAACGGTGAGTCTCATTGCGAATGTGGCGGCGGGGGTTGCATGACGTAAGACCACGCCGCACTTCGTCGCTAACGAGGCGCCTTGGTACCGCGTCGAGCACCAGACGAAGGTGCAGAAGCGCGGGCGGCAGGACGTGCGGCGGGCGCGGATCGACTCGGTGCCGAACGGGCGGTCGGTGCGGACCGACTGGGTGCAGAGCGGGCTGTCGGGGCCGAGCGAGTCGGCGCGGTTCGCGCCGCAGGAGCGATTCGCGCTGGCGCTTGTCGTGCCGCCGGAGGCGCCGAACGGACGGCCGCTGAGCGGGCCGAACGTGCCGCGGAAGGCGAAGGAACTTCGATGCGAGCGGCGGCGCGCGGCGTGACAGTTCGGGACGCGTTAGCCGGCCCCGTGACTCCACCGCGAAAGCGTCCCTCGAATTGATTCGCCTGCGACGAGAGTCGGGCGCGTGTGGACGGCGCGGGGATCGACTCGCGACTCGCACCTCGTCGGCGCAACGCATCGGGGCGCACTGCCGGTGCTTGGTTCGATCGTGGCGTCGCCTGCGGCGTCGGTTGAATGTTGCGGACCGCCGGTCCCGCGGCGGGAGCCGGAGCTGAATCGATTCGGGACGCGCCGCCACGCCTTAGGGCCTGCGGCACGACCGCGTCCGATTGCACGTTGCTGCCACGACGACCAAACCCGCTCTCGTCGCGTCCGCCCCGGCGACCGGCCGGCGGTCCTGCGCTGACGGCAGGCCCGTCCGTCGCGGGCTTACTCGTTTGGCGTCGCAATGCATCGGGCACAACGCCTTGATTCGGTACACCGCGCGGGTTAACGCGATTACGGTTTGCCGGCTGGCTATTGTTGGTCACTTGCGGTGAATTGTCATTTGGAATCGCACGTGGATTGCGTCGATTCGGGACCGCTGCATCGACGTTGCCGCGATTACGACCGCGGTCGAAATTGTTGACGCTCCCGTCACGAGTGCCCCGGAATGGGTTATCACTACGGTTCGACAGCACGTTCGGTGTGACAGCAGCATCCTGGCGTCCTCGATCGCGCGTTGGGCCGGTGATATCAGTCACTGACGTCGACCGCCGCACGGCACCCAACTCGTCGGCATTTCGCACACGACGATGCAACTCATTCCGCTGCTGGGCACTGCTCAGGCGATGTCGCTGTGACATCGCCGAGACGGCCAAATTTCGCGAGTGTGCATGTCCTGAGTCGCCTTGCCAAGCTCGCGGCAACGGTCCGTTAAACGTCGCATTGCGATGGTCGAATCGTCGCGCTGGTCGCGCGTCGGCATGGCCGCGTGCGTACTGGTAGTGGTGATGCATCTGGTTATAGAAATTGATGCGGTCCCGACCAAACTGCCACGAGTAGTGCACGAACAGCGGATCGTATGCCTGTCGATAACGTTGGTGGTAGCTGTACCAAGGGGTAAAGCCCAAGCCAACGTAGACGTTGTCGTAGTAGTCGCCAAAATAGTAGTGAGAGTAGCTGGGCCGAACCCACAGATGAAAGAACGCACCCGAAATATCGATGGCGACGGACGGACGATATTGATAACCGGGGCGTAGAGCGACACGATTCATGTAGCACGGCGCGAACAGCATGCCGCGCTGTTCCCAACCGTAATCCCAGTAGCCTGGCACGTAGTAGCAACCGTCAATCGTCGGGACGTAGTAGTCCGGCACCCAAACCCAATTCGAATGACATGGCGACCAAAACCCGGGACGCCATACATAACGAGTCTCCTGGTATCGCCAACTTCCCGGCACCCAGAAATAATCAGACGATACCGGCTGGCTCGTCGGTCCGCGGTCCAACGACGGGGGCGGCAGCGGAATTCGATTCGCCTCGAATCCGGCTTCCGGCACCCAGCTTCCTGCGATCCAGCGGAAACCACCGGGCACCTGTTCCCAGAATCCGCCCGTCCACCGACGACCATGCGGCGGCATACGCCAAACGCCGCTAACCCATAGATAGTCTTTGCGGTCGTCATCCCAGCTCCAATAGCCAGGGATCCAAGTCGCGCCGTCGTCTTCGGGACGAATCTCCGGCGGTAGCTCCTCAATCGGTGCCGGCGGTTCCTGTGGCACGATGAACGGCTCCTCGTCCGCGACTCGAACAGGTTCGGCGAACGCTTCGTGGATTGGGCCGCGCTGCAGCGGTTCTGCCACGCCGTCTAAGGTGCCATCATCGTTGAATTCGGTTGAGGTGATCAACTCGCCCCAATCGGCAGGTGACGGTCCGTCCGGAGGAACTGCTAGTTGTGCAGTCACCGGTGTCAGAACGAAGAGGACAAGCGCTGCTCCGAGCCAATGATGATTTCGTCGCTTCATCGATCGAGCCCAATCTTTGGTACTGATGGTTCCCTGATAGATTGAACGATGCCGTCCGTGCATCGCTCATCTCGCGGCCGAGACATCTGCTACTGTTGCAATCAGCGCGCCGCTCACGAGTGTAGCCGACGATCGTGCGGCGCTCACACCCACAAACTCAGGAGATTTCTCGAAGAAGCTCGTCATTAGGCCAAATAAACGAATCAAAAAAAAAATCCGCCCGTAGTCTGAAGACTGCGAGCGGATGTTATCGGAATGACAACCGTTGACACCGTTATGAGTTATGCCCGCTTGGTGGCAAAGGCAGCGTCAACGGCACTGGCATCCAATTCGCTCTCACCACCGACCGGCACCAGACCAAAGTCTGACGGGTCGCCGGTCAGCTTGAACAGGTAGCCATCGCTCGCGCTGCCCGTCAGTCGAGCGTTACGGTTACCGGCGACCGCGATGTTCGCCGAATCGGTGCCGCCGTTGCCGTCAGAGATCGAAACTTCGACCATGCCCATGCTGTTATGCAGCGTGGAATCGACCGTCGCCAGATTCGTCCAGCCCGTGTCGACACAGTACCATTCCATTTCGCCGGCCCCGTCGTAGGCAGCCAGCAGACCATGGCTGGTGCGTGACGAGAAGAACATCGGGTTCATGATGTACTGTGGCATCAGGCCGCGTTCGCCGAAGTTGTAATTCGTTTCGGCAACGCCGGCTCCCAGGTTGACGATGAATCGATCGTTTCGCAACGACAGCTCGCCGTTGTGAGTGTCCTTTCCATCGACCAAGAAGCGAGGCTGGAACTCGGTGACCGTATAGCGACCGCTGAGCACATCCGTGAACGAGTATGAACCGTTCGCTGCCGAGCGAGTCGTAAGCGACACAGCGCGTCCCAACAGGTCCGTGCCCTTAAGGGTGACTTGGACACCACCGTATCGAGCTTCGACCGGGTCCATCACACCGTCGTTGTCAGTGTCCGAATAGACGTAGCCGCTGATCGAACTGGGTGCCAGATTGCCGACATCCAGCGTCACCGTGGCGATGTTCGACGTCGCACCACCCGCCCGATTCACGTAGGTGAAGCTGTCGCGACCGACGAAATCTTCATTCGGGGTATAGGTGAACGAACCGTCGAGATTA
>JAGQPK010000489.1 GCA_020426755.1 Planctomycetales bacterium | reverse complement strand
TCACCATCGACGACCGCAGTCTTGCCGCGACCACGAGTCACGATTTCGATTTGCCGTTGTCGGTGGATGGGACGAAGTTGCACAAGAACTTTCATCAAGCGATTTGGCAAGGCCGCGACTCGTTCGAGGCCAGTGCCCCGTGGTCAGTCTATTTCTACGACCGCACTTCCGGCGAGCAGGCAATCACTCACACGGTCACGGGTGATGAATTTCCTTTGCGATTCTCCGCTATTGAGGAGTATCCGCCAATCGAACTGGCGCAGAACGCATTCGTACTCGAGTATGAATCGTCCACGGGCAATCTAAGCGTACGGTCTCAAACCGGCGCGGAGATGACAACCGTAGAGCTTAAATCAGCATCATCTGCTTTTCACGGCGAACGCCCGTTAGCTACCAATCGCACGTTGTTCGACGTATTCAAACCAAACAAACTATTCTCATGGGTACCTTATGGTGAGTTAAGCATTGACTACGGTCCTGTGCTGCCCGTGGGTTGGTCAGCCGAACAGCTCCGGGCCGATCTGACAATTAACGGTTCATTGCTGCCAAGTGGCGGCCCAGACATGGGAATCTACGTAGTCGATGGCGAGACGTCGCCACTGGCCCGCATGCGGAGTAACACTTTCTTGCACGAGCTATTCTCCAACTACGTGTACGCGGAAACGGTCTTTGATAATCCGGAGCAACGCGATTTGGTATTCGATTCGCGATTCGTATTCAACAGCGGAATGGGACGCGGCGTTGACAATTCCCCCCTAGTTGAATTCCGCTTTAACGAACACGAGCCATGGCAGTTGCTTGACTCGTTTACGCACGATGCAGCTGGATCCTTCGTAGGGCAGATGTTGGTTCCAGCAGCAGGACACGAACGCGTCCTCTTCCGAATTCGCACAGGAGCAGCGCGCGAGCCCTTCCAGCTTTTCAGGGCGGCGATGCGTCCCGTGGCGGCGCCGTTGGGACCGGTACGCGTTTGGTTTGAAGTCGCGAGCGATGCGGCATTTCACGTCAGGTCGGACGAGCAGCTGCATGTTTACGACGAATCTGGTGACCTCGTCGCACTCGACCACCAGCTCACGCTCGCCGGGCCGCATGACGGCAGCAATCGGTACTACCTTGAATACGACGCCAATTCGGCAGACGGCATTGTTGATTTCACTTACGTCGCGCCCGAGTCGCTCGAATACGCGGACATTCCCGTCCACGCCAGGGCCTACGAAGACCGCACGTTGAATTTGGTATGGAACGACAATGCAGACCTAACGTCTTGCGACTTTAGCAATTTAAAATGGGCAAACGGAATTGGTCCTGCGATATCATTGACGGAAATTGGTGAAAAACTGCTATCGTATGAGCTCTCGACGCGGCTCGCATCTGGCCACTACGTGCTCGATCTGGGTACTACGCCCTGCCGCACAACGCTAGGAACGGAGGTTCCTCGTTATCTCGAATTTGACCATGAACGAGTTGACATTCATTTTGCGACGGTGCTCAACGAGGGCACACGATCGGAATTGATCGTACTCTTGCCGGAAGTGTACTCGGATATTCATCGTCAGGTCGTTGCAAGGCTCGCATCACGGGACTCCGTTACGATCTGGGAATCCGTTCTCGACTTTCCTCACGGTGGCGACTTCTGCATGGTCTTGTTGCCTTCCCTGGCGGTCGGCACATACGCAGTGCATCTAGACGTCTTATACGAATCAACAGCGCTTCCGGACTCAACTGGCAGTTCCTACATTCTGTACATCGCTGATCCCGAGAGCGGCGATGAAAACATACTCACCGTCCCTGGCGACGTGAACGTCGACGGTCGCTTTGACGAAAACGATCTCGCCTTACTGGCAGAACTTGGTTACGCCGATGAAGCCGATTGGAAACATGGCGACTTCGACGGCGACGGCCGGTTTACGTCGGCGGATTTAGCGTTGGCATTTAAATACGGCTGGAACGGGATGTCTGCCGCGTGAGCAAGTGCGGCGTGCGGAGCGAGACGGTTCGCCGATGGGCGCCACCCGCGGTGCTCACGATCGTTCGCGACGCCCGCGCAGTTACTGCATCGCGGACACTACGATTGATCCCCTTGAGCCAACCTGAAATAACGAGTGACTTAGTTTGTTCGAGCCACACTGTGATGTAGAAGCCCGAGGTGTCGCATGGATGTCCGCCGTCGTAGTCGTCTCAGATTTCGCGGATCAAACGCAGAGCAACTAGAAGCTCGATGTTTGCTGACGGCCGATACGATCATCTATGATGGTGTCTCGCTGCCGTTGTTCAGGGAGACTGCTGTAGCGATCGAAGACGGCGTTTATGACCTCACAATTGAAGCGAGCGGCGGAACGCGGGCGTCCTTAAACTTCAATGTGCGGGCAGTGGTGCAACACGTGTCCGTTCTTGGCCCCGACGGCGCACCGTTGTCAGGCTGGACAGTTGCCGAAACTGTCGACGGCAACGCGAATCACAGGCGGCTGCACGTATACGGGACGACGCCGACAACCGGCGAGGCTGTGACGGTTCACTTCGATGTCGAGCCGTTTGGCTTCGAAGGGATGCATATTGCGTGTCGAGCTGAGTTTGGCGGCTGGATACTTGATGACCAAAGTTTACTTGCCGACGGTTACCATGACATCGAGCTACCGCTTTCCTATGATGCCACGCAGCTACATGTGAATTTCCAGCAGGCGATTTGGGCGGGGCGCGAAACTGCCGCTGCCAACCAACCGTGGGAAATCTATCACTACGATCCGGTATCAGGCGAGAAGGTTGTTACTGGCTCGGCAGCCTACAATCAACGCCCGATGTCAATCATTGCGATTGAAGCGTATCCGGCAGTCGAATTGGCACAAAACGCATTTGTCATCGAATATGATTCGGCAACCGGAAACCTGCGCGCTCACTCGCAGACAAATGCACTGATAACAGCTATCGAAATTAGGTCCAACTCACACGCCTTCCAGGGCGAGCGACCGGCTGTTGCCAACCGAACCCCGTTCGATGTCTTTCGGCCTGACAAACTCTTCTCGTTTATATCACGTGGCGAGACGTCTTTTGACTTCGGCCCGGTACTCCCCACTGGCTTGACTGCGGAAGAGCTACAAAAAGACCTGCTGATTAGTGGTGCAATCCTGCCGCGTGGCGGCCCTGACATGAGCATCTACTCAGTCGACGGTGCGGCGCCGTCCCTCGCACGCATGTCGGCGACAACACCACTGGCCAAGCAGCTAGCCAACTACGCCTACGCAGAAACTGTGTTCGACAATCCGAGTCAACATGACTTGTTATTCGACACGCTGATTCATTTCTCCCTTCCGTCGAGCCCCACAGAGAACTTGCCCTTGCTCGAGTATCGCTTTAATGAAAGCGAACCATGGCA
Organism: Planctomycetales bacterium; assembly: GCA_020426755.1. GTDB lineage: Bacteria > Planctomycetota > Planctomycetia > Pirellulales > Pirellulaceae > JAGQPK01. The sequence goes on along the minus strand of JAGQPK010000489.1, from coordinate 1,354 downwards.
GACGCTTGGCTCGTACGGCACCGAGAAACGTTCTCCCTACTATATCCGACAACAGTTGATTCCCGCCGCAGGCCATGAACAGGTTCATCTGCGCATCCGTACGGGTGTAGCGCAGAAACCATTCGAACTTTTAATGGCCGGTCTGCGGACTTACCAGCCAACGGTTCAGCGTGTGCGCGTCTGGCTCGAAGTTCCCAGCAAGACCGCGCTGCAAGTTAACCTACACGGCGAGAACCACGTCTACAACGAATCTGGGAACCTTGTGACACAAGCGGCTAACTTCGCCATCGGTAACCAGGGCGAGAATCCTGCACGCTATTATGTGGAATACGATGCAAGCTCGCCTAATGGTTTGGCATCGTTCCAGTACGTCGCAATCGAGGCAGTTTACGAACCATATGTACCGCTGTTCGTCCAGATGAATGTGGACAGCACGTTGTACTTTAGGTGGCAAGCGGTAGCCGACTTGAGTTCGTGTCAGCTCGGCAACGTCACGTGGGCGAATGGCGAAGGCCCCGACATTACGCTCCTAACGGAACAATACTCGCAGCAGTGGTACGAATTATCCGCTCCCGTTCCACCGGGACACTACACGCTCGATCTCGGCACGACAGCATGCCGCACGACGCTAGGCACCGCAATTCCTCGTTACCTTGAATTTGACTTCAGTGATGAGGAGACCCTTACCGCGAGCGTCGACAACTGGTACGAAACCACGCTTTGGTTGTTCGCGTCGCCAGTCGGACCGAAGACAACGCGTCAGTTAGTGGCCACAATCGCAGCAGCAGATGCAGAAATCGTTTGGGAATTCCAGAGCGACGTATCGGGGAACTATACGACTAACGCAGTCCCTCTGCCCAATCTGCATAGTGGGATGTACACGTTGAGTCTCAACCTCACGGATGCTTCCGTGAAAAACTCTTCCATCGTCAGCAAGGCTTACGTCATGCACGTTGTCGAGTCAGAGTTCGCTCCGAGTGTGACGCTGACTATCCCCGGCGACGTGAACCTCGATGGGCGCTTCGACGAATACGATCTGGCCCTGCTCGCGGCGATGACGTACGACAATGCGGCCGATTGGGAGCATGGCGATTTCGATGGTGATGGCCGATTTACGACGGCCGATCTGGCCTTTGCGCTGCAGTCAGGCTGGTATGGCGCGCCGTAATCCTGCGGCGGCCTGGGAGTGATCCTCGCTCGAACACAGACGCTCGGATCCCTCAGCCAAGCTAGTTACTTCGCCGCTGAATCGTTATACTGCGTGATTAATCCACCAGGCTTTTGACGGCGATTTTGGCGATGACCTTGCTTGGCCCCGTGTTTCTCGGCGCAGTCTACTCATGGGGCGGACAGT
>JAGQPK010000488.1 GCA_020426755.1 Planctomycetales bacterium | reverse complement strand
ACTGAAGTTTGCCAATACCACCTGACCGAGTTCGTGAGTCCGGCGAGCGAGTGCCGTCACACCGTTTGAGAATGACAAGAGAACGTCGGCATCGCCACGCACCTGCTCTACGCGCCAAAAGGTTGTGAAGGGAACTTCGCGCAGCGCAATCTGACTGGTGACATCGAAATCATTCAAGAGTCGCGACGACCAGCGGCCCGAATCGATGGCGACAACGTCTCGCCATCGATCGAGATCCTGGCGTGGACCGGTGATCCAGGGCAACCAACCGCCAGCGACGACTTCATCCAGCGTTTGCAGGTTTCGCCGCACTGGCCCCTGCCCGCAGTAATAAATGAGGGTGCCGCCACGGCGCACGTACGCTTCCAAGACTTGGGCAGTTTCTGGATCGAGTAAGGTTTGGTAGCCCACGAGAACTGCCGCCTGCTCGGCCAATGCCGCCGTCGCCAAGTCGCGTGTGTGCAGCGGCATCACCCGAAACCGATCGTGTCGATCACCAAAGGGGTTAAGCGCTAGATTCAAGAAGTATCCACTTGTGCCCGTCTGTGACAGGTCGTCGTCAGCGACAATCGCCACCGGTATGCCCGGCACAGGAGTACAAACTCCGTACGCTGCGTTATCGACAGCGAACAGGTCGCGATCTACCGCGACAGTCAGGCCGGTAGGTGTGAGCGACGTGGGGCGATAGGCGAATGCAATCTCACGCCGTTCGTTGGCCTCCAACAAAAATGTCGCTACGTTCGACTCTTGTTCGTCGGCGCGAAACGTCACACGCACATCCTTGCGACGATCCGAATCATTGACCAGTTCGGCGACAACCGACGCTTGCTGTTCGAGCAGTGGATGAGCAGGCTCCATGCGAACACGCCGCACCGAGATATTCTCCGGTGCCGCACCGTTCGCATCCAGCAAGGTAACTTGTGTGCCGAAGGGCAACAGGTTAATCAGCGACAGTGCATCGACTTCCTGCCAAGTCGATATCTGCCAATCCGAAATTACGATCACTCGTCCGTTGCCAGACTGTTCACGCAACATCTCACCGGCCAGGCGTAAACCCGCCAAAATGTCCGCACGCTCGAAGCTAGGCTGACTGGCCGCCAATTCGCTACGCAACATGGGAATGTTGCCGCTTAGTTCTGAGAGAGCTGCCACGGGCGTACTGGTCAAGTAGATCAGATTGCTCACATCGCTACCGATCCGCAACTCTGTCAACAGGCGATCAGCCGCTGCCTTACTACGCTCGAAGAGTAACACACCGTCGTCACCATTTTGACGCATCGATGCACTGGCATCTAAGAGGATTACGACTGCGTTCTGTGTGGCAGCAGCGGAAGCAGCGGCTGGATCTACGTGCCAAATTGGACGAGTAAAGGCAGCGACGATGGCCAACACGCATAGGCAGCGCAAGAGCAACAGTAGCAAGCGTCGCCACTTCATGAAGCGTGATTGCTCGGCCACCAGACTGCGAATCAGTTCGAGCGAGGGAAAATAGTGCCGTCGTTGGCTGCGTCGATTCAGCAGGTGTGCCGCGATTGGCAGTGACACGAGCCAAGCGCCCGCCCACAACACTGGCGACGTAAAAGTGAGATCAGCAAGTAGTATGGCTACGAACATCGACGCTCCAGAAAGCGTTCCAACGTGCGCTGATACGGTTCAGACAGCAGTGCCAGTTGATATTGAATTTCTGCCTGCCGACAGCGACGCTCAAGCATCTCGAGTCGCTCACGCATCTTCGCAATATAGGCCGGACGCAGCTCATCCAAATCGACCTGCACGCGTACGGCGATTTCGCTATCAATTAGTTCGGCGGCACTCCAGGCGGGCAGCTTCAGCTCATGTGGATGTAGCACGTGAAAGATGATCAGCTCGCCGCCGGCATGACGAATGCGTGCTGCCGCTTGAAAGAATCCATCCAAGTCCTCCCACAAGTCGCTGCAGACGATAATGGTTTCGCCACGCTTAACCGTTGCCGCCACTTGCTGGAGACAGCGAGCTAGTTTGGCCACGCCCGTGGGTTGACGGTTTTGCATTGCGTCGAGCATTTGAGTGAACTGGCCGATGGAATTCGAAGGCGGCAGATAGTCCAACAGTTCGCCGCGAGCCAACCCGAAGCCGACTCGATCTTGTCCGTGTACCACAATGAAGCCAAGTGCCGCAGCGATGCGGCAGGCATGGTCGTATTTCGTCACGACACCGGGGATGCGTTCGTAATGCATGGAACTCGAACCATCGACCAACAAGGTCACCGTCAGTTCCGTTTCATGTTCGAATAGCCGCACATAAAGCTTGTCGGTTCGACCATACACTTTCCAATCAACGTGACTGACGTCGTCGCCGGGCATGTACGGGCGGAAGTCACGAAACTCGACGCTTTGCCCTCGCTGCGGCGACTCATGTTTGCCGACGTAACCGCCGGCCAAGATATGTCGAGGCTTGAAGGCAAAGCGGAGCAGCCGTTGAATTTCCTGCAAGCGGAGATGTTTGCGGTCGAGACCGGCCATCGATCTTGGCTTTCATGCTTTTGGCGTTTGGCTTTGGCGGCGGTTTGCGGCGTGGTTTCACCGACGCTAACGCGTTGTGGCGAACTACGGCGTGGGGTGGCAAACTACTGTGTGTGGGGACTGAGTCGCAGGGCGTGAACTACAGTGTGGCGAACTTATCAGTGCCACAGTTTAGGCATACACCGGTTCGGCAGTTTCGTCGATGATGGACTGAACCAATTGCGCCGCGGTGATCCCTTCGCCAGTCGCATGATAGTTGGGCATAATGCGGTGACGCAAAACGAGCGGCGCGACTTCGCGGACATGTTGGCTAGAAACCGTGGGCTGCCCATCCAGCACGGCCAAGGCTTTGGCACCCAACAGCAAGTATTGGCTGGCCCGCGGCCCCGCTCCCCAAGTCACATATTGCTTGGTCCGCTGACTCGCGTCGACCGCATCGGGTCGCGTCGCCCGCGCTAAAGACACCGCGTACGTTACCACGTGGCGTGACACGGGCATCCGCCGGACCAGTTGCTGCAGTTCGATAACCTGCTTGAGATCGAGGACCTGCTGCAGCGCACGCGGCGCTTGCTCCGTCGTCGTCAGCGCAATCTCTTCTTCTTCGGCGGCAGTGGGATAGTCCATCCATAGACTGAACATGAAACGATCGAGCTGTGCTTCTGGCAGCGGATAAGTTCCAGCTTGTTCAATCGGGTTTTGCGTCGCGAACACGATGAATGGCTCTTCTAGCCGATGCGCCTTGCCCATACTGGTGACCGTGTACTCTTGCATGGCTTCGAGTAGAGCGGCTTGCGTCTTCGGCGGAGTGCGGTTGATTTCATCGGCCAACAGCAACTGCGCAAACACGGGACCGGGCATGAACTCCATGCGACGCTGTCCGGTTGCGGGATCTTCTTGCAGGAGCTCAATGCCGATGATATCTGCCGGCATCATGTCGGGCGTAAACTGAATGCGTCGAAACGACCAGCCGAGCACTTGCGACAGCGTTTTAACGAGCAGTGTTTTTGCCAGCCCGGGCACTCCGATTACCAAAGTGTGGCCGCGAGAGAGAATCGCAGCGATCACCAATCGAATCGTTTCATCCTGACCGATGATAACCTGTCCAATTTCGCCACGCAGCGTTTCGTAAGCGCGTTGTGCTTCTTTGAGCAATACTAAGTCCGCACCTTCTAGCGTTCGCACGGAATTGTCCATGAGCTACACACCTTCGCGCTTTGATTCTTGTTAGTGAAGAAAATCACGCTGCAACATTTCAAACAGTGACTCGCGACTTTCCGGGCGTCCCACGATCGGCGCCATGCCTGGCGCTAACAGTACGGGCAAGTACTCCGCTTGGCTCGCATTAAATGCGTCCACGTTCCGTCGAATTTTCGCAGCACCCGTTCCATCAGCAAGGCTCGCCGCTAACTGATGTTCGCTCACCAATCGCAGAGCTTGGGCCCGCGCAGCGTCTGGATCACGCGGAGCAGTCGTCTCAAACAACCAACGATCGAACTCGGAAAACTTCGTCCCATCCGCCTGCCAAACGGCCAATGCGAGTTCGGCCAGTTCACAGGCATACTGAAAACGCGGTTCAGTTTCGCTAATCGCCGGATTACAGCCGGCGGCGCGAGGCATGGGCAGGCAGACGACATTGAAGGCGTCAGGCTGTTCGGCCAACATCGCTTGCAAGTATTCGTGCGTGCGCCGACAGTGAGGACAGCAGTAGTCGAACATCAGATAGAGTGTGCGAGGGGCGGCCACGCTACCGAACTGGGGCTCATCGCGCGGGTCAAGCTGCAAGCTGCCCTGCAAAAGTGACACTTGGTTGGCAGCGTCTACTCCGGCGGATCGATCATCGGCCGCCAAACGCTGCGTCGTATCGCTGGCGGGCATGACCGCTTGGATGACGGCGAGAACTAGCAAGGCCCCAGCGGCACCGACGATCGGTTGCGTGGTTGGGACGACAGCAGTTGATTGCGTCAGCCGCCAGGCGAGCCCCGCACTAAGCAGTCCAACGCAATGCTCAAACATGCACCAAGGACAGATTGCCCGCAGCCAAACGAACTGCAAACCAATGAACCAGATAGCAGCGAAAACAAGCAACGCGGCGGCCCCGCGGACCCAGGGTGCAAGACGGTTCGAATAGCGAAGGCCAGCGACCAGTAGCAGGAGATAAACCGGGATGGCTAGCACGCCGACCGGCACCGGCCCCACAGCCGACCAACGGCTGCTCAACACTTC
>JAGQPK010000487.1 GCA_020426755.1 Planctomycetales bacterium | reverse complement strand
TAACAATTCGTTTAACTACGGCACCAACCAAGACTTTGGCGCGATGGGCCATTGGGGCGATGCCTTCGATATCGGTTGGAGTCGAGTGCCCAAGTCGAATGTGTGGCATCACTTGGCCTACACCTACGACGGTTCGATGGGCCGGCTCTATGTCGACGGGAAATTGGACAAGGAAAAGGACACGACGGGGCTCGATATCGCCCCCACTTCTCCGATCGCGATCGGTGCCCAGTGGCAACTCGGAGGTTTGGACCTCGACCTGAGCCGTCTGGGAAGTTTGGCCATTGGTCGCGTGCGTGTGCATGACGACGTGCTATCCGGCAGCCAAATCGAAACGAATTATTTGGAGGAGATGGCCTCGTTTGTCAGCCCGCCTCCGCCTCCGTCGGAGCCACTGGCTGCAGCGCCCGTTCATCGCTACGACTTTAATAATGCAGCTGGCACTGGGCTTGGCGCCACGATCACTGACCAAGCTGGCGATGCCGATGGTATGGTGATTGGCGAAGGTGTGACGTTCACGGGATCGCAAGTTTCTCTTCCCGGTGGAACGTCAGACGTTGCTCCCTACATTGATCTGCCCAACGGCATCATTTCGTCGCTGACTGACGCAACCTTCGAAATGTGGGTCACCGTGGAAGGTGCAACGAACACACCTCGCTTCTTCTCCTTCGGCTCGACGGTCGACGGTGAATTGGACGAGCCGGGCGGCGGTGGTGCGGATCAGGATGTAATCTCATTCTCTGTCACGCGCGGTGGAAATCTGGGACGTCAAAACACAACGATCAAGAACGCCGACGAAGCGACTCTCGGTGGCGACGTGGGCGATGTGGGTGCACTAAACTCTTTCAACACCACGGTTCCCACTTATCTTGACGAAGAGATGCACCTGGCGATTGTTTACGATTCGGATGGCGGCACGGATGGTGGCGCTGTGATAAAGCATTACCGCAACGGTGAACTGGTCGCGACATCTTCGCCAGTGGAAATTGCGCTGGCGTCGCTAAACGATGTCAACAATTGGATTGGCCGCTCAAACAACGCCGCTGAAAACAACTTCCAAGGCTCGTTCGACGAATTCCGGATCTACGACTACGCTCTGAATCTAAATCAGATTCTCGGCAACATCGGTGCCGGCCCAAATGTCGTGAACGTTGGTGGCGGCTTGGCCGGCGATTACAACGGCGACGGCCAATTGGACGCGTCGGATCTCGACCTGCAAGCGGCCGCGATCGCCAGCCCGACTCCGGACCTGAATCGCTTCGATGAGAACAACGATGGCGTCGTCAGTCTCGACGATCGTGGCGTCTGGTTGCATGACTTGCGCAAGACGTGGTTCGGCGACGCTGACTTGAACGGTGTCTTTGATACCGGAGACATGGTGCTCGTCTTTACCAAAGGCAAATATGAGACCGGTGAAGCCGCTACCTGGGAAGAGGGTGATTGGGACGCTGACGGCGTCTTTAGCAGCGGTGACTTGGTCGCGGCATTTTCGGACGGTGGTTACGAGCAAGGCCCGCGGGGCGCTGTCTCTGCCGTGCCCGAACCGAGCGGCCTGTTAATGTTGTTGCTGGGCACGCTGCCGTTCTTCTCCCGTCGCCGAGCAGGTCATGGCAAGTAAGCGTCTAGCGCTTGTCCACACGTCCGCAACGTTGGTGCCTGTCTTTGCAGCACTTTGCAAGGACAGGTTGCCCGACGTCGATGTGATTAATCTCGTGGACGATAGTTTGATCAAGGACGTTATTGCCCAAGGTGAACTGCGTCCGTCTGTCGCGCGACGCGTCGCGCGAGCAATCGCTTCGGCGGAGGACGCAGGAGCAGACCTGATCCTGGTAACTTGCTCGTCAATCGGTTCCGCCGTTGAAACTGCCGCATCACTCAGCAGCGTCCAGGTGCTACGTGTTGATCGGCCGATGGCGGAACTAGCGGTTGCGAGTGCCGAGCGGATTGGCGTCATTGCCACGTTGTCGACAACGTTGGATCCCACCGTAGACCTGATTCGTCGCTGCGCTGCGGCTGCGGGCAAGCAGGTGGAAATCTCCGCGCGGCTCTGTGAAGGAGCGTTTCCGGCTTTGATGAATGGAGACGGCGCCAAGCACGACGAGCTCGTGTCGGCGCAACTCAAGACGCTGCTGGGACAGGTCGACGTGATCGTGTTGGCACAGGCTTCGATTGCGCGAGTCGTTGAATCTTTGGACGACGCAGACCACCGTGTGCCCATCTTGGCCAGTCCGCCAACCGCGATTGATCGTGTGTCTGAAATCCTGCTTTAGGAAGCTCGCCAGCAACGGAATGCAGCAACAGCAATCGCGAATCTGGATGGCCGCAACCGCGGCCGGTTGTTTAGCGACACTCGCGGCAGCCAAGCTGACTTCAACAGACGCTTGGCAGTTGCTGGCCGTCTTCACCAGCGTCGGCGCGGCACTCGGGTTGGCCTACGTGCCGTCGCTACGGGGATACCAATTCACGGCGTGGATCGTGGCGGCCGTGGTCGCGGCGTTGGCGTTCCCGGCGTACTGTCTGCACGTTGGGACGTTCGACTTGCGAAACCCAAGACTCCTGCTGCTTGTCGTGCAGTTAGTAATGTTCGGTATGGGCACGCAGATGACGTGGCACGACTTTACCGGAGTCTTACGGATGCCGGGGCAAGTCGGGATCGGGCTGGTCTGCCAGTTTACCATCATGCCGCTGGTCGGCTTTGCGCTGACGAAGCTGATCGCGCTGCCGCCCGAAGTCGCTGCCGGTATCATCTTGATTGGCAGTTGCTCCAGTGGTTTAGCATCCAACGTGATGGTCTACGTCGCGCGTGGTAACCTACCGCTTTCGATCACGTTGACGGCTGTCGCAACTCTATTGGCGCCATTAATGACGCCGCTCTGGATGAAACTACTCGCGAACGAGTTGGTTGCAGTCAGCTTCCTCAAGATGATGCAAGACATCCTGAAGATGGTGATCGTACCGATCGGTGCCGCACTGATCCACGATGCGCTGCGTCCGGCATCGGCTCGAACGCGACATGTCGTTACCGTCGTGGCGGCGGTCGCGGCGTTTGTCGCATTGCTGCCGTGGCTTGTCCATTCGAATTTCGTTCAGATTGGCTCAGACTCAGCATCGAATAGCGCGGGTGCGGCGAAGCTCTTCGTAATCTGTTGGCCGTTCGTGCAACTATCACTAGCCATGTTGGTCGCCGGTACGCTCTATCATTGGGTGACGCGGTTAACTCCTAGCATCACTAACTGGATGCCGCGACTTTCAATGTTTGGCATCATTTATTTCACGGCCGTCACGACGGCGGCCGGCCGCGATGATTTGTTGCAAGTGGGGGGATGGTTATTCTTGGCGGCGCTACTGCACAATGGTCTCGGCTACGTATTCGGTTACGGATTGAGTCGCCTAGCTGGACTCAATCGGGATTCGGCAAGGACAATCGCTTTTGAGGTCGGGTTGCAGAACGGCGGCATGGCCTCGGGCTTGGCTGCAGCGATGGGTAAACTGGGGACGGTCGGTTTGGCGGCAGCTATCTTTAGTCCGTGGATGAATGTGACGGGATCGTTACTGGCGAATCAATGGCGCAAGCAGGCCACGACAAGCTCAGGTGATGCGTCGACCTGATTAATACTCACACGATTCAATAGAAGTAATGGTACTCATGGAAGCACGCTTGGCCGTTGTCACTGGGGCCAGTTCGGGAATTGGCCGAGCGATCGCGCAGCAGCTCAGTGCGGGCGGCGTTCACTTGGTGTTGGCGGGACGTAACGCTCAAGAACTGGCGAAGACGGCTGACAGTTGTCCCTCACCCGTGGAATTTGCCGTGGGCGATCTGAACGACTCGGCACATCGCGCACAACTGCGCACGGTCGTCGACGCGCGGCCACTCCACTTTTTGGTCCATGTCGCCGGCATCCAGGAGTTTGCTCGACTGAACGCCATCGCGGCGGTCGACTGGGAACGAACATTCGCGATCAACGTGCACGCACGACTTTACCTCACCCAGACGTTGCTGCCAAACTTCGCGACCAATGCACGAATCTTGTTCGTCAGTTCAAGATCCGCGGCGCGCGTCCGTGCTGGCGCCGCGTCGTATTGCTGTTCGTATGCGGCCACCGAGATGCTCGTGTCGTGTTTGCGCAGTGAGTTGCGCAGTCATTCGATCTTGGTAAACTCGTTCCTGCCGGGTTCCGTCGATACACCTCTGCTCCGGCGCTCAATCGCCGTGTCGCGCGAGCTGTTCCCGGACGGTACGTTGTATCAGCAGGAGTTGGAACGGGGCGAGCTGCGCGAGCCGACGGAAGTGGGGAAGTTCGTTCGCTGGCTCCTGTTAGAAGCTCCCTCAGCGATCTATGACGACGGGCCGATCGCCATCGATGATCCGCGCTGTGCCGGCGCTCGCGCGTGATAGCAGTTTCGCCGAAAGAGGCGGGAAGTTCGCCGAAAGGCGCCAGCCCAATGGCACTCAGTTTACGATTTGCGATCGAGCGTTCGCTCAGTTCCCCCTCCCGTCGATGGTCTCCACTTCACGCAATTCTACACCGGGAGGGGGGAGGGGGAGGGAACCAAAACGGGCTCTGAGTTACGTAATCGAGATGCTGAAATTCAAAGGAACGGTATGCGCCCGAAGCAGACTTTAGTGCAACGACCGGCTCCGCGATTGTCGCCCTCCCCCTGAATCCCCCTCCCGTACTGCGAGTTGCAAGACCGTTGAGAGTCGAATGCGGGAGGGGGAACAGCGCACG
>JAGQPK010000486.1 GCA_020426755.1 Planctomycetales bacterium | reverse complement strand
GCCGTCGAAAGCATCAACCCTCAACATTCGATATTCGATATTCGATATTCTCTCACCGCGTTGCGGAAACGCCACGCGGTGACAATTGTCTTCCTTTCCCGACCGCTTCGCCGCTCTTCTTCGAGACCTATGTTTCCCTATCGAACGCGACGGTTTGCCGTTCTTACTGTCTTTGAAACGGTGTAGCCGCGCACGATATCCGAATCGGTTCTCGTCTTCTCGGGTATGACAAATCGTGCCGAACGACCATTCCTCACATCGGTCAGGTGGATCTCCTGACGCGGAAACGCCGCGCTCTCTGTCGATCGAGCGGTTAGAGCGTCGGTTGCCTTATGCGCTCGGTGATGCCATTGTGAGCGTCGTGGCCGATGATTGGCAGCCGGCCGTGGTTTCGCCGGAAACGACGATCACTGGCGGCATTGATAGTTCCTTATCAGATGCTTCGGCAGGAGCATTTGCGGACGGTAGTCAAGTCATCGTCTATTCGACGCCGTCGACAAGCGGCATCGACCTATGGGCACGGCGAATTCTGCCGGAAGGCACCTTACAGGGCGATGCGAAGTTGATCACGACGCTGGCTGATTCGGCGGCGACCGAGCCTCCGCAACTTTCAGTCGTGCCGCTCGACGATCACGATTACCTGATTCTAATCGACTATCGGCATTCGATCTTTCGGTTGCACGTCGATGCGTTTGACACGGTGCTCGATGGACTAACGCCGGTGAGCGATGGCTCGGTTGCCGTAGGGCAGGACTTTGCCACCCAGCGATTGCCGAGCGGTGACATTTACTTGGCATTCAGTGACTACGAAGACTTCTCGCTGTGGGGCATGCAACTCAGCGGCCCAGATTATACGGCCGGTCCCGCAACGTTGTTGTCATCGAATGCCGCTCGTCGCATTGAGCGTGTGCAGCTTCAAGTGCAAAGCGCCGACGAGGTATTGGCAATCTGGACGACGAGTGCCCAAGGTGATACGGCATTCGGTGTCGATCCCCAGTTTGAAGCGGTTTATCAGGTTTTCTCCGCGAGCGGATCGTCGCTTGGCGAAGCCGTCACACTTGATATCAGCGCATTCGCAACACCGCCGCAGATCGCTCGCTTGTCAAATGGCGATTGGGTGTTGGCGGGCATCTACCAGAATGATGTTGCCGGGGCAATCGTCGTTGAACATCGGAATGCACTGACGTTTGACGCGACGGTGACGTGGTTGGCCGAGACGGTGAGCAGCGACACGCCGTCGCCAGCAGTTACGTTGACGGTGGACGGCCTCGTGGCTGTGACGTACCCGGATTTTGGTACCGAAGCGAAAGTCTACGCAACACAGTGGGTAAATGCGGATGGCTCGCTGTTGGGCTTGCCGAACTATGTCAACTCACAACTCACTGCCACGAGCGCCGGCGTGCGCACATTAGCCAACTCGGCGCACGGCGTGACCGTGTATTGGCTGGGAACGACACTCGATGGCGGCTCGAATACGATCAACTATCGCATGACTCAACTGAGTCAACTGCCGTTGATTGTGGATTTTGATGCAACGAGCCTGCCAACACCCGTTCCGCCGGTCGAGTTTGTTGCGTCTCTGTTCGCACCGGAGTGGGGTCTATCGCGCGGAACGCTGGATGAATTTGGCAATTGGCAGCTGACGCCTGATCAACTCACGGATCTCTCGATTGTGGGCTACAGCCCGCCGCTGCCCATCGAAATCTGGGTCGATGTTGTTGAGCCATTCTCAGACGAACTGGTGGCGAGTTTCTGCTACACCGTCGGCACCGCTCACGATGATGTTCTTGTCCTGCCGTTGGGACCGGCGGTCGTCGATGCGCGAGGCGGCACTGACTTGATCGTATTTGATCGTCCGTTATCCCATTTTCAAATGGTTGATGCGTCGGGCAGCAGCTTCGTGATGCTGCAAGATTTGGATATGGATGCCACGATTACGCTTTACGGTGCCGAGTATTTCCAAGTCGGTAACGAGCTGCTGGGAGTTGATGACTTCTTGACGGCGCTGAAGGACGTGGTCCCGGCGACGGAAGACGAACTGCTGTACGGTGCCGATGACAATTTTCTGATCGACTATCCATTTCCCTACGGTGATGAGTTCGATTATCTCAACTGGCTGTTGGACGATGGGACGGCCGGCGGCGTCGTCGACTCGTTGCCCGGCAGCTACGATGTGAGGGACCCCTACTACGACTCGCCGTACGGCATGGATGACTTCGATGAACTCCTGATGCAGATGACGCAGGAGTTGGACGAGATGTTACAGATGTGGGAGCGGGCCAGCACCGCGAATACCGCGTATACGATATCGAATACTGCTGCCTGGATGGGCCCGATGATGATGGGTGATCCTGCGTTAGTGTCGGACGCAGTGGTCGCCCCTGCGAATGTCTATGAACAAGGCGTCGACGCTCGTTTGGTGGACGCGGCTGACCGGGCCATCGGTGAGGCAGGTGCGATTGTCGACGCGAGTGCAATCGTCGATGCAGGGGCAGCAGTCGCTGCTGCCGTCGAAGGCCAACAGTTCGACCCCGCGATACACGACGCTCCCGAGTCGCCCCGACCCATTCATGTGCCAACTCCACCACCAAGTCTCCGAGCGAGACCGCAGCGTCAGGCGGCAGTCAAGACGATCACGAAGACCGTGCATGCTGACTATCGTGCTCAACTGACTTCGATGTTTCAACCCCCACCCGCCTCGGCAGCGACCGTCTTGGAAACTCGCATCGCAGCGCCTGCTCCCAAGCAATCACGCGATACGTATGTCACTCAAGATGACATTGTGATCGCGGCTGACTTTGATACGCAACAGATTTTTGCGGAATCGGATGCCGTTGCCGAAGAGCTTGAAGAGTCCGCTGCGGCGCTTGAACTAGTTGTTGGTTCTGCCGTGGTGATCGCGACTGGGTTCTCGATGGCCAATTTTGTATGGATGCTACGGGGCACCGTGCTGCTAACTAAGACGTTGGCATCGCTGCCCATCTGGGTTGGGTTCGACCCCTTGCCACTACTCGAAAACGAGCGGCTCAATGCGCTTGCCGACGACTCACTGCCAGACGAATCCTTGCTAGACATCGTGTCTGCCGCGTCAACAACCTAATTATCCACGTTGCGCGACCAACCTGCCCGAGCCTGGAAGAGATAAAGACTGATGAAACGCTTAGGGACTACGACGCGAATAGCCTTTGCCATGTCGATGTGGTCAGCCGTCGTTTTGTTGGGCCTTCGTATATGTGGCATTCTGGACGACGGCAACCAAGAAGTCATCCGACAGCGCACTCGTTTATGTGAAACAATTGCGGTGAGTTGTTCGCAGTTCGCCTCACGTGGTGACCATGACGGCGTGCGCGTTGTGCTCGCGAGTCTCGTCAAGCGGAATGCCGACGTATTGTCAGCTGCCTGTCGCCCCAGAAGCGGTGGTGAACTGCTGACCGCTGGGGATCACGAAAACTTTTGGCCGACGGTTGATGAGCCGCTGATTAACGCCAGTGTCAACCGAATCTCCGTGACCGTAATGGCGGGAAAGGAACCGTGGGGACAAGTTGAGATCGCCTTCAAGCCGCCGGTAGAAGCAGGCATTCAAGGGCTGTTCTTTACTCCCTCCGCACGTGTGATTGTGTTGGCAGTCTTCTTCAATCTGCTGGGGTTCCTCTACACTCTGCGACGTTGCTTCTGCCGACTCGATCCAGCGCAGGCCGTGCCAGATCGTGTTCGTGCGGCCCTGAACACCTTGGCAGAAGGCGTACTCGTTCTCGATTCTAACCGCCGTATCATGTTAGCCAACGAAGCAATTGCCGCACTGTTCGAGGAGTCACCGGATTCGTTGCAGGGCAAGACAATTCGCGATCTTCCCTGGCATCGCGAAGACGAAGGTTTAGGCTCCGTCGATGACATGATCGATGAACTGCTAGTGCCTCGTTCGCACGACGAAGACACGCTGCCGGTGCACCTGCGCATCGGTGGTCTGATTCGTACTTTCAAACCGAACGCGAGTCCGATCGAAGACCGGGATGGTGCGAGTCGCGGGACGTTGCTGAGTCTGGATGATATCACCGTGCTGGCGCAGCGCACGCGCGAGCTGCGTGAGACGATGTCGGAACTCGAACGCTCGCGCGGTGAGATTCAAGAGCAGAACGAGCAACTACGTTACTTGGCGACACGCGATCCAATGACGGGCTGCTTGAATCGCCGCTCGTTCTTTGAACTCGCCGCCACGACCTGGCAGGAGGCCGGAGAAGCGGCACGAGAGGTATCGGTAATTATGGTCGACGTGGATCATTTCAAGTCGATCAACGACCAGCACGGCCACGCGACGGGCGATGAAGTGCTGAAACGCGTGGCGAGTGTGCTGCTCGAAACCGCACGCGATACCGACTTCGTTTGTCGTTTTGGCGGCGAAGAGTTTTGTGTGTTGTTGACACACGATTCCGAAGCAGGCGCCGCCGCCTTCGCCGAGAAACTGCGGGCCGCCATCGAAGGACTCCAGTTTGCACAGCTAAGTGTCACAGCCAGCTTCGGCTGTGCCACGAGCTTGGCGACGGAGGCCGAGATCGAAACGCTGCTGGAGTCGGCGGACCAATCGCTCTACAAAGCGAAACGTTCCGGACGAAATCGCGTGGTGTGCGCGGAACGAGGTGAAACGGTTAATGCGTAGTCCGCCGAAATTCGCCGGCCTTCGAGCGTAAGTTCGCCGAAAGGCGCCAGCCGCGGTTCTCGGCATTGCTGAATCGGCGCCGGGA
>JAGQPK010000485.1 GCA_020426755.1 Planctomycetales bacterium | reverse complement strand
ACCGGTGGTCGGCTCATCGAGAATATACAGCGTTTGCCCGGTACCGCGTTTGGACAATTCGCGCGCCAGCTTCACGCGCTGTGCTTCACCACCGGAAAGTGTCGGCGCCGCCTGCCCCATCGTCAAATAGTCGAGACCTACATCGCACAGCGTCTGCAGAATGCGTCGAATCTTCGGCAGGTTGGCGAACAGCGTCAACGCCTCAGCGCATGTCATATCGAGCACATCGGCAATCGAGCGTCCGTGAAAGCGGACTTCCAACGTTTCCTGATTGTAGCGAGCGCCACGACAGGATTCGCAAGGTACCCACACGTCCGGCAGGAAGTGCATTTCGATGCAACGTTGGCCGTTACCTTCACAGGCTTCGCAGCGGCCGCCAGGCGTATTAAAGCTAAACCGCCGCGCCGTATAGCCGCGAAGTTTGGCCTCCGGCAATTGAGCGTACAACTGACGAATCAACTCAAAGACGCCCGTGTACGTCGCGGGATTCGACGATGGCGAGTTGCCTAGAGGTTGTTGATCAACGCGAACGACCTTGTTGATATGTTCGATGCCTTCGATTGAACGATGCGCGCCTGGCAGCGTGCCAGCTCGATGCAAGATCTTTGCCAAGGATGCGTAGAGCACATCGTTAATGAGTGAGCTCTTGCCACTGCCGCTGACACCGGTAACGGCCACGAAAGTGCTCAACGGAAAGCTAACATTCACGTCGCGCAGGTTATTGTGCCGCGCACCGATCACCGTCAGTAGATCGAAGTTGCTGCTCGCTCCCGGTGCCGGCGGTTGTTCCGTGCGGTTGCGTGCCCGCTTGACCTTGGCGACCGGCTTGGCGCGTTCCTCTTCAATCAGCTTCGGCTCGCCCTTCTCCACCACAATCTGTTCATGCCGCTGCTCAATCTGCGCCGCTTGCTCCGCGCTGATGCGTCGGTTGGTGGGAATGGGAATTCCCTTGGTGCCCGCGATGTACGGCCCTGTCACGGAAGTCTCGATCTTACCCACGCGTGCCGGCTGGCCTTCCGCGACAACCTCTCCGCCGCGTCGTCCTGCCCCCGGCCCAAAGTCGACAACGTAATCACTGCCTGCAATCACTTCACGATCATGTTCGACTAGCACCAGGGTGTTGCCGAGATCGCGAAGTTTGTGTAACGCCTTGAGCAGTCGGGTGTTGTCACGCGGATGCAGACCAATCGTTGGCTCATCCAGAACATACAATACACCACAGAGGCCGCTACCCAGCTGACTGGCCAAACGAATTCGCTGTGCCTCACCGCCAGAAAGCGTTGACGCAGCGCGATTCAGCGTCAAGTACTCCAGTCCCACATCGTTTAAAAACTCAACACGACCACGAATTTCACGCAGGAGTTCACCGGCGATCTTTTGTTGCGGTCGAGATAGCTTCCAGGAGACGATCGTCTTCTGCAGATGTCCGAGCGGCTGACGGCAGAGCTGATCGATCGTACGCGTTTCGAATCGCACGGCAGCGGCATCTTCACGTAGCCGACTTCCGCCGCAGGCCGAACACTCGACATCGTCAACCAAGTATTCGAGCTTCATGCGGAGCGCGGGTGAGAGCTTGGCAGCTTCTTCCAACGCAGGATACAGCCCCTTAAATTGGAATTGAAACAGCGGCGGCACACCACGCTTCGGCACACCGCCGTGGTACACGGGGTACCACTTATCTGCGGTGCCGTGCAAAATGCGGCGGCGCTGACGCGCGTCGAGCTCATCGATGGGCACGTCCAGCGGTATCCCGGTTCCAGCTGACAGCGCCGACAGCATCCATTGGGAGACTTCGCGGTGCACGTTTGGCCATAACAGAATGGCACCTTCAGACAACGAGAGCTGTCGATTGCGAATAAGTGCTGACGGGTTGGCACCCACTTCCGTCCCCAAACCTTCGCAGACTTCGCACCAACCAAGCGGGCTGTTGAACGAAAAACTGTGTGGCGTCAGCGCTTCAAAACTTCGACCGCACGATTCACACACACGATGTTGGCTGTGCGACTTCACTCGCCAATTTGGTTCGTCAACCTTGTCGTCCGCATAAGCGACGTTCAACACGCCCTGCCCCAACGACAACGTGTTCTCGACACTTTCTGCGATGCGTCCGCGCGATTCCGGTTTGACGATAATGCGGTCAACGACGACTTCGACACGATGCTTGCGTCGCCGATCGATTGTAGGCGGCTCGTCGATGGAATAGCTTTCGCCGTTCACACGGATGCGCTGGTAGCCACCGGCGCGCAGTTCTTCCCATAGCGATTCGTAGCTCTGCCCAACCGGCACGACGGCGGGCGCCATCAAGTACATGCGTGTGCCAGGCTCCTCTGACATGATCTTGTCAACGATCTCGTCAGAGGTTTGCGTCCCTACTGGCGTCTGACAGTCCGGGCAGAACGGCGTGCCCAGACGCGCCATCAAGATCCGCAGGTAATCATAGATCTCGGTCGACGTGCCCACCGTCGACCGCGGTGTGTTGCCAAGATTCTGTTGTTCGATGGCAATCGCCGGTGACAGCCCCTCGATGCGTTCGAGCTGCGGCTTTTGCATTTGACTGACAAACTGTCGCGCGTACGAACTGAGGCTCTCGACGTAACGTCGTTGTCCTTCGGCGTAAATCGTATCCATTGCCAACGAGCTCTTGCCGCTGCCGCTGGGTCCGCAGAAAACACTCATTTGATCGCGCGGCAACTTGACGGAAATGCCCTTCAGGTTGTGCTGCTTCGCACCATCAACTTCAATGAAATCGGCTTGCTTGACCCCATCCGCCTTTACCGACGATTTGCGCCCCAACGCCTTGCCGACTGCCACACCCATGTCACCTGCCAGCACGCGGGCCAGCGAGCGGCCTGTGTGACTTTCTGGGCAACGTGCGACTTCTTCCGGTGTCCCGGTTGCCACAATGCGACCGCCACCCGAGCCACCCTCCGGCCCCAGATCAATTAGCCAGTCCGCCGTCTTGATTACATCCAAATTGTGCTCGACCACAACAACCGTGTTGCCGGCATTAACAAATCCGTGCAACACATCGAGCAGCAAATGGATATCGGCAAAGTGCAACCCGGTCGTGGGTTCATCCAACATATAGAGCGTACGGCCGGTACTCTTCTTGACGAGTTCTCGCGCCAGCTTGATGCGTTGTGCTTCGCCACCGGACAGCGTCGGTGACGGCTGACCGATCTTCAAATAATCCAGCCCCACATCGTGCAACGTCTGCAGCTTTTCACGAATCTTTGGAATATTGTCGAACAATTCGAGCGCCTGCTGGACATCCATCTCCAACACGTCGGAGATCGAGTTGCCCTTGAATTGCACCGCGAGTGTTTCGCGGTTGAAGCGATGCCCTTGGCACACGGGACACGTCACCCAGACATCAGCCAAGAAATCCATTTCCAGTTTGGTTGAACCGTTGCCTTCGCACGCCTGACAGCGCCCACCCTCGACATTGAAGCTGAATCGCCCTGGTTTGTAGCCGCGTTGCTTTGCTAAGGGTAGCTGTGTGAATAGATTGCGAATGTCGTCGAACAATTTGATGTAAGTGCCCGGATTCGAGCGCGGCGTACGGCCGATCGGCGTCTGATCAATGGCGATCATCTTGTCGAGATACTCTATTCCCAGCATCTGCCCATACTGGCCGGGATTGCCGTCGCCGCCATTCAGCTCCTTCATCAAAGCTTCGATCAGAATATCGCTAACCAGCGAACTTTTGCCGGAACCAGATACGCCTGTGATGCAGACGAAGGCTCCCAAGGGGATGTGAATGTCGACACCCTTGAGATTATTGTGACGTGCATCGGTCACAGTCAGCCATTCTTGGCCGGGGATCACAGGATCGGGCTCACCACCACGCCGACTCTTCTTAGGACGAGCGGCTTCATTTGCTTCAGTAGCTGCTGAAACAATCGGCACGGCGCCAGCGGGCAAGCGGCGTTGCTCTGGGACTTCGATTTTGATCGTACCCGCCAGATATTGGCCGGTGACACTTTTCTTGCTCTTAAGGATCTCGTCAACACTGCCGGCGGCCACCAGTTTGCCACCGCGCACACCGGGCCCCGGCCCAAAGTCGATCACGTGGTCGCTCGCGCGCATCGTATCTTCGTCGTGTTCGACAACAACAACCGTATTGCCTAGATCACGCAAGTCGCAAAGTGTTTCGATAAGCCGGTCATTGTCGCGCGGATGTAGACCGATCGATGGCTCGTCCAGAATATAGAGCACTCCAACGAGGCCGCAGCCGATCTGGCCCGCTAAGCGAATACGCTGCGACTCACCGCCGGAAAGAGTCGGCGCCGTACGATCGAGCGATAGGTAGTCGAGCCCAACGTTGCGCAGAAAGCCCAGCCGGCCACGAATCTCTTTGAGCGCTTCGGCCGCGACAATGGTGCGAGTTTCATCAAGATCGATCGCCTGAAAGAAATCGCTCGCATCAGACACGGCGAGACTGCAGACTTCCGGTAACGTCTTCGCCGGGCGCTCGGCAAATCGCTCGTGCTGACTCGTTAGTGTCACACTGCACGCCTGCGCGTTGAGCCGCTGTCCATGGCAGTCGGGACACTTGCGCGTGCTCATGTATTTTTCGAGCGCCCGCAACTGCATCCCACTGCCGCTCGTACGATACTTTTCCATCAGCTCGGGAATGATCCCCGTAAAGGTGCCGCCATACTTCATCGGCGACTTGCCACCGCGCCAGGTGAAGGTGATATGTTGCTCGCCCGTACCCCAGAGAAAAACCGCGCGTTGCTCCTCCG
>JAGQPK010000484.1 GCA_020426755.1 Planctomycetales bacterium | reverse complement strand
CCCTTTGATCCCCGCCCGCCTTCAGTCGCTCGGCTATCGTTCGTACCATTCTGGCAAGTGGCACATTGACGGGAATCGATTGGAAGCTGGCTTCGATCGATCGCTGAGTGTCGAGGACCACGACCGCTATTTTTATCCGCAGCGTCTGCTTGTCGATGACAAGCCATTGTCACCACTGGAGAAGACGACAACGGACTACTATCTGACAACTGGCATTGCCGACCACGCAATCCAGTGCCTGCGCGAACATGCAGATTCCTACTCGAATCAACCGTTCTTCCATTTTCTCTGCTTCACATCGCCCCACTTCCCATTGCAAGCGCCGGCCAGCGATGTGGCGCGATACGCCAGTCAGTACAGCGTTGGCTGGAACACCATTCGGCAAGCGCGCTTTGAACGCATTCTCGCCGGCAACATCGTCTCGTGTGATCTGTCGAACGTCGAGCCCGATGTAGGACCGCCGTATCACTTTCCCAAAGCTCTCGAGGCACTCGGGCCAGACGAAGTTAACCGGCCGCTGCCGTGGCAGGAACTGAGCGCATCGCAGCAGTCGTTCCAAGCGGCCAAGATGGCAGTGCACGCCGCGATGATCACGCGCATGGATCTCGAAATTGGCCGAGTCTTGCAGCAGATTCGAGACATGAAGCAATGGGACGACACGCTCATTGTTTTCCTGTCAGACAATGGCGCGAGCGCCGAGATCATGGTGCGCGGTGACGGGCATCGGCAGGACGCGCCGGCTGGATCTGCCGATACGTTCTTGTGTCTGGGCCCTGGTTGGTCAAATGCAGCGAATACGCCATTCCGTCGTCACAAAACGTGGGTCCACGAAGGCGGTATCTCAACTCCCCTAATCGTGCATTGGCCTCGCACCGTAACCGATGTCGGCCAACTGCGCAGCGGCGCGGCGCACGTCATCGATCTGGCACCGACCATTCTAGAAGCGGCCGGCGGCGAGTTTTCAGCGGTGGATGGCGGACCGACTCCGCCAGGCAGAAGTCTGCTGGAACGGTTCAGCTCACCCATAGCAAAGACAGACCGCTCCATTTGGTGGCTCCACGAAGGAAATCGTGCCCTACGACAAGGCCGCTGGAAATTGGTTGCAGCCAAGGACGATCCATGGGAACTTTATGATCTGGTGGCGGACCGTAGCGAGACAACAAACCTGGCCGGCCAGATGCCGCAACGCGTTGAGGAAATGGCCGCTGAATGGCAGCGGCTGACCGAGGCGCATTTCACTACCGCCCGCCAACCCTAGCATCAGGAGTCTAGTTGATGCCGCGCATCGCCCCGTTGTTCCTTATCTGCGTCTTACTTGTGTCACAACTGGCAGGCGCTCAGGAAACGGCAACGCCAAGCCGCCCGGCAGCTTCAGCCGAAACGGACTCTGTGCAACCCTCCACCGGTGATGCAACAACTTCTTCGCCGGCAGCTGAAACGATTTACTCAGGACCGCAGGTTGGCGAGCCGTTGTCACCATTTCTGGTGCGCGGTGTCTACGACGACGACGCGGGACAAGAGATCGACTTTGTCCAACGCGCCGACAGCAAGCCAATCGTATTGATCTTTGTACACGATGTAAATCGTCCGTCGGTCGCACTAACGCGAGTGCTCACAACCTACACGCACAGCCGCGCTAAGGATGGTCTGACGACGGGCATTGTCTGGCTCGATGACGATGCGACCGAAGCAGAACGCACATTGAAGAGAATTCGTCATGCCTTGGCGCCAAACGTCCCCATCGGCATTTCGATAGATGGCCGTGAAGGTCCCGGCAGCTACGGCTTGAATCGCAACGTCACCTTGACAATTCTCGTCGCAAACGAAAACACGGTCACCGCGAACTTCGCGCTAGTTCAACCTAGTCTGCAAAGTGACCTACCCAAGATCCTCACGAAGATCATCGAAGTGGTCGGTGGGGAAGTGCCTCGTTTGGAAACTCTCGAAGGCATGCCACAGATGATGCGAGGTCGGATGCAATCTGCGCGAGCTGCTCCCAACGAGGCAGTGATGGCGGACTTGCGTGACCGCATACGCCCGGTCATCCAACGTGACGCAACAGACGAAGAGATCGATACGGCCGCAACGGCCGTCGAAGCATATCTGGAGAATAACCCGGCCGCTCGACGTGAAGTGGGACGTATCGCCACAACGATCGTCAACAGCGACAAGTTGACCAACTACGGTACGGCGCGCTCGCAGGCTGTCCTGCGTCGCTGGAAGGAAACATATGGGCCTGAGTTCGAACAAGCTCGCGCTACGGCCGAATCATCTGAAAGCGACGCGGCAAGTCGAGATGCCCCGGCAGCAACGACAACGGACGAGCCAGCATCAAGCGAGGTGACGGCTCCATGAGATTTCGATTGGTGTGCGTTGTTGCAACTTTGGTACTCGCCGCCAACGCAAGTGCGGCGACTATCGACTTCGACACACAGATCATTCCAATTCTCACCAAGGTTGGCTGCAACAGCGGCGCTTGTCACGGTGCGGCAGCTGGTCGAGGCAACTTCCATCTCTCGCTCCTCGGTGCCAATCCCGCTGCCGACTATGCGGCGATCGTGCACGAATTCCAAGGTCGCCGCGTCAATCTTGCCGAACCCGATCGAAGTCTCGTGTTGGCGAAGCCCACGGGCGGGCTCGAGCACGGTGGTGACATGCTATTGTCCCTCGATAGCCCAGCCGCCGAACTAATTCGCGAGTGGATCAGCTCGGGCGCCAAACGCGCTGAGTCTCGCCATTTGCAGCAACTGCAGATCACCCCATTGCACCAAGTCATCACGGAGATTCCCGGCCGTGTTCGGGTGCAAGCCACAGCCATATATTCGGAAACGGAGGCGGTCGACGTCACTCGCTGGGTGTCATTCACTTCGACGGACACGGAAGCCGCTCAATGGAACGACGAAGCATTCGAGATCCGCGTCAACCGTCGTGGTGTTCACACGCTTATCGCAAGATTCCTGGATCGCGTGGTTACCGTCGAGGTCGTCGTGCCGTTCAACGAACACCCCGTCGATCTGAGTCGGGAACCGCGTGTCAACTACATTGACGATCATGTTCTGCAAACACTAACGACACTCAATGTGCCACCTTCTGAACTGGCGGATGATGCGGAGTTCCTGCGACGCGTTCAGTTGGATCTTGTCGGGCGATTGCCGACAAGAGATGCCGTCAACGAATTTCTGTCGGCCCCTGCTGAAGACAAACGTATGCGGTGGATCGACAAGTTGCTGGCGAGCGAGGACTTTGCCGACTACTGGACGCTGCGTTTCGCTCGTTGGTTCGGTCTGCACTCATTCCCAAACGATTCTGAATCAGTCGCGACATGCGGCGATTGGCTACACACGCAGATTTCAAACGGCGCCTCGATCCGCAGCGTAGCGCAGCAACTGCTGCTGGCAACGGGTGACTCGCACGTGGTCGGTCCGGCGACCTTTAGTCGCTTGGCAGCCGATCCTCGCGCTCACGCTGAACTCGTCGGACGTGTCTTTATGGGCGCTCGCATTGGTTGCGCGAACTGTCACAACCATCCGCTTGATCGCTGGACGCAGGATGACTATCACGGTCTGGCGGCTGTATTTGCCAAACTGGACCGTGGCAGAGTTGTGCGAGTGCTTGCACGGGGGGCGGTCACGAACGTCAGAACGAATGAGCCCGCCATACCGCGCATTCCCGGCACGCGTGATCTCGACGAGCGAGGCGATCATCGCGCCGAGGTTGCGGATTGGTTGCTATCCGACGAGCGACTGGCCTTCTCCGAAGTGATGGCAAACCGTATCTGGCAGGCAATGTTTGGTCGGGGCTTGATCGATCCAACCGATGATGTACGGCCGACCAATCCGTGTACGCATCCCGAATTTCTGCGTGAGCTAGCTGCCTGTTGGCGCGATCACGATTACGATTTGCGTCACCTCTTGCGTCGCATCGCGAATAGTCGCACGTATCAGCGCAGCCATTCCTCAAACAACGAAAATCAATCGGACGATCGTTTTTACTCGCATGCCCGATCGCGGCCGCTGCCGGCGGAAGTGCTCGCCGAGGCCCTCAGCGATGTTCTCGATGTACAGACTTCGAATATGTCCCGAGTGCGATTCGTCACTCAGCTCGATCCACTGAAACCTGCGTCAGAACTGGATCTACTAGGTCGCTGTACTCGATCATCTGATTGCGGGGAAGTCATCGCGAGTGCACTGGGCCTCACAACACGACTGCACCTGATGAACGGTGAGTTGCTCAATGATCGCTTGTCACACCCTCAGTCACGCCTCCATCGTGGTCTCAGATTGCATCACACCCCAGTAGAACTTGTTGAGGAGTTCTACCAAAGCGCCTTCTGCCGTCGACCGTCCGCTGACGAAGCCGCCTACTGGCAACAACAACTTGGCAACGACGATGAGGCGGAGCAGAGGCGTCGCTTAGAAGATTTCGTATGGAGCATGCTCAGTAGTAACCAATTCATCACCAACCACTGAAGTAACCGAGCGATGCGATCGGATGTCCAAGTCTGGTCGGATTGTCTTCGTGTAGTTCGTAGTTTCGTGACTAATCGACGGCCCTAGATCTATGACACCATCTCGACCCACAAATTGCGGTTGCAGCTCATCACGACGCGACGTCCTGCGTTGGGGAACTCTATCTGCCTTAGGTTTGGGTTGTGGCGAACGCTTGCGACTCCAGGCGACTGCGCACGAAGCTGCGTCAATTCGAGCCAAGTCTTGTATTCTCTTGTGGCTTGATGGCGGGCCCAGCCAC
>JAGQPK010000483.1 GCA_020426755.1 Planctomycetales bacterium | reverse complement strand
TTCGCTTGTCCGGTTCGTCATCGGAAATCACCAACCGTCCTCTGCCGGCCGACGACCCCACCCGTCGCCGTCCCGACATCTCGCTCGCCAAAGAACGACTGGATTGGACACCAACTGTTCCCTTGGAGGCCGGTCTGCGCAAGACGATCGAGTGGTTTCGTACGATCAATGTCGACGACTATCGCCCGCCGACACCGAACTTCTAAGCTCGATGAAGCGACGCCAGTTCACCAAAAGGCGCCAGTCGCGGTTCTCGTTGCAGTTGGACGCTAGCGCAGGGACAAACCGACGCTAACGCGTTGCGGCGAACTATGGCCCGTTACGGCGGATACCAGCCGTAGGGCGAATTACGCCAGCGTTGCGGCTAACTAACTATCCAAGCGGCTGTGGGCTCGCTGGCGGATTCCGGCTACACTATCGACTCTCTACGAGTGTTGGCGACTCTCTACGAGTGTTGGCGACTCTCTACAAGTGTGACGACCCTAAGAGCGTGGTGCGGCTGAGAATAAGTACAGATAGGAAAAAGAGCGAGTCATGGCGATTTTGATCACGGGCGGAGCGGGATTCATCGGCAGTCATTTTGCGGAGCTGATGCACGCGACGACTGACGAGCAACTGATTTGCCTCGACAACTTCAATGACTACTACGACCCACGTCTGAAACGGGCGAATGCCGAAACCGTGGCGGCTCTCGATCGAGTCACGGTGATTGAAGGCGACTTCTGCGACGAGTCGGCAAATTCCCAGTTGATCGAAAAACACGATATTCGACGCATCGTTCACTTGGGCGCCTACGCAGGTGTACGATACAGCGTGCAAAATCCTGCGATCTACGAACGATCAAACGTTGGTGGCACGCTTGCGTTATTGGAGGCTGCCCGCAAGGCACCTCACTCGATTGATCGCGTGCTGGTCATTTCGTCGTCGACCGTGTACGGTTGCGGCGCTGACATTCCCTTTTGTGAAGACGCGCCGCTTGGTATCCCAGCCAGCCCTTATGGCGCGACGAAGCGCGCGGCGGAGCTGCTCGGGTTGACCTACCATCAATTGCACGGATTACCTGTGGCCTGCCTACGCCCGTTCAGCGTTTATGGGCCGCGACTACGCCCCGATTTGGCGTTGACGATCTTTGCGGACGCGATTCACAACGAGCGTCCGTTTCCACTGTTTGGTGACGGTTCAATTCGCCGCGATTTCACTCACGTCAGCGACATTTGCAGCGGTCTCAAGTCGGCCCTTTATGCCGACAACGTCGCGGGAGAAACCTTCAATTTGGGTCACAGCGAACCGATTGAAATGCGTCGAATTATCGAGATGCTGGCCGAGTACCTAGGTAAGGAACCGCAGATCGAGCGAAGACCGGAACGCCCCGAGGATCTCCCCATCACGTACGCGGACTTGAGCAAGGCCCAGCGGTTACTCGGCTACGAACCGCAAGTCCCCATCACCGAGGGATTGCGTGAGTTTTGCCAGTGGTTTACGCAGTGGCACGCGGGTATTGCTGGCTGCTAAATATCGCCGCGCGACGCTGCAATGTTCGCGCGACTCCGGTCGCCGTAGCGCGCTAGAGTCGGTTTGAAGCGTCGGAAACCGCGGCTTGCGTCTTTCGGCGAACCCCAAGATTAAGCTGCAATGCAGCAAAGCGACTTTCGGCGAACTTCTACGAGATGAAATTGAGGCAAACCGAGGTTGCGGCAAACAGAGAGTGGACTCACGATGCGACTCGGTGTACGCTGAACTCCCCCGCACGAATTGTCCCTCCGTTAATGGTGCCCCATGACCGATCTCGCCTCACGCATTCCCGTTGCGTTTCTGTTGCGCTCCGCTTGTGTTTTGTGGATCTCGCTGGCTGCGACATTTGGCGGTCTGCGTGCAGCGCGGGCAGAGGAATCAACCGCCGAAGCGGCCTCTGCCAAGGACAGCGGTTGGTTAACGCTTTTTGACGGCAGTTCTCTAATGGGTTGGCAGGACACCAACTTTGGTAGCCCGGTGCAAGCGGCGTTGGTGGGCGGCGCGATGGAACTAGACTTTGGAGCGCCATTGGCGGGTGTAAACTACGTTGGCAATCAACTGCCACACGGCAACTACGAACTCCGTTTAGAAGCACAGCGCATCGAAGGCACCGATTTCTTTTGTGGACTGACGTTTCCAGTCCGCGACAGCTACTGTTCGTTGATTCTGGGCGGCTGGGGCGGATCGCTCGTGGGGCTGTCGTGCATCGATGGTAAGGACGCCTCGGACAATGAAACTCGCACCGAATTAGGCTTCGATCGCAAGCAATGGTATCGAGTCCGGATCTTGGTCACGGACAAACTGATTCGTGCTTGGGTTAACGACAAGCGCGTTGTGGACCAGGATATAGAAAAACGAGAAATCTCACTCCGTTCTGAAGTCTTACGCTCAAAACCGCTCGGGCTCTGCGCATTCGAAACGCGCGCAGCATTTCGCAACATTCAATGGCGTCCTTTGCCGACGAACGATGCTTCGAAATGACATCTATTCTCCGCACATTGATTGGCGTTGAAGCGCAACATTCTTGTGCTTAAGCAATTGCAAAATGTGAAGTCAGGCGAGCGCTAATTGAGCGCGCCGATTGGGGCTTGCTGGCACACTGCGCGCACGCCTCACGACGACGTTGCGTCACGCGCGCCGCTGCACAAGAAGCATCGCGATGGCGGCAATTCCTTGAATGCTGTCAGCGGCATATCTGTACCAGATTGGCCATCCTGCACAAGGTAGGAAAGTCTTACCGGCCATCTGCCACGCTTCCGATAGGGTAACTCAGGAAGAATGGAGGCGGTTTGCTTGATGCCCGGATGGCACGCAGAGCACTTCGCGACACTGCAGGATGAGTGTTCGAAGACGACTCGCAAACATCGACGGGCTGAAGAACCCCAAGTACGGAGATTATGAGGGAGAAGAGCCTTGGACAGCCGGAATGACTATGGATTCGGTCCATCATCCATCATGGACGACGTCTCGTATCGAGACAGCAGTAGCTTTGGATGGAACATGTTCTTGTTTGCCGTCGCGGTGGCAATGATTGCCGTAAACTGGGGCTTCTTACGCCCCGCATCGCGACAACTTGATCAGATGCGAGTGCAGATTCGCACGTTGGAGAAGACGGTCGAGCAATTGACTGCGAAGCATGGCTCAGCCGAGCATGCCACGTCGCTTTTGACGAAGCTGGTCGAGCAAAGTCAGCGCTGCGATCGCGCAGCCGACGGACTGGCTCGCATGGAGCAGCTCCAGGAGCGACTGGCATATGAAACGAGCCACATCGACGAGGCAGCAGCCGCCATCGACCGCTTGGCGGAACTGCGTGACCGCGTGATGCAGCAGTACAGCCTGATCGAATCGACGCACCACGCTTTGGCGGAAACCAACGCGGTGCAGCAAAAGCTGCTGTCGGCCGCCAGCAGTTGTGGCGAAGCCGAGTCGGCACTGGATCGTATCGACTCGATGCAACACCGCGTCCGCAACGCGGAGCGCACGGTGGACGCAACGGAATCGCTGGTGCAGGACATCGACACCTTGCATCGCGTACTCCTGAGCACTGCCGAGTTGCATCACGACGCAACGGAAGTGGCCGATACGCTGATCGACTTGAGCGAGACGTTGGTTGATGAATCGGATGAGGCGGATGCCGCCCAGATGGCGCTCACGGATCTGCTGGATATCCGTGACACCATCGTGGCACAATCGTCCGATATCGAGAAGTCTCAGGAAACGCTGGACGATCTCGTTCAACTGAAAGACGACGTGTTGGCTCAAACCGACAGCATCAGTGACGCGATTGTGACACTGGAACGCACGACTGACCTGACCGAGCAGTTCCAGGAAGCGAGCCGATCGTTTGACGACGTGCGACGCTGGTTGAGCGACGTGATCCTGATGGAGCCGACTGTTCGCCGAGCGATGACTTCCTTGGAGCCGCTCACGGAACTCGGCAACCTGCGACGCGTAAGTGCTGATGAACTTCGCCAAGCCGCTCGCGTGGTGCGAGATATTCGCGACGCCGATTTGGCCCGTGCTCGAGGTGGCAATGAGAGCGTGGAAGCAATCGCTACCAAGCCGTTGGAGGAAACGAATCGCTAGGAACTTCGGTTCCTGGCCAGTCCATCAGAGACCGCTTCGCCCGAGGGTGTCAACCGCGAGAGGTCTCTGCTGAACCGTTCTTCCCGGTTCGACCGAGCAAACCAGGCTTGTTCTCGACGACCGTCCGGACAATGATGCAATGATGTCATTGTCCGGCGGTCTTTTTTATTTCCACACGAAACAGCCAACTCAGTGCCCGCGAATCACTCATGCTGACCCTCGCCCAGTTGCTTGACGACACAGCACATGACGACAACCATGAAGCGATACACGCTTCCGCAGGAATCGTTCGCTGGGGCGAGCTGGCGGAGTCCTTCGCCCAAGAGCGACAGCGACTTCGCGCCCTAGCAGGAAGTCGCCTGGGCTTATCGTTCGCTGCCACGCGGTCTGGCATCGCACGACTGGCGGCGATTCAGGCTGTTGGAGCACATGTGTTCTTGATTGATCACGGACTCTCAGAAGATACGCGCCGCGAGTGGGCCGAGCGGTACGAACTACGCGCTCTACTGGACTCTTCGCCGAATGACATAGCATTGTCACTACCAAACACGACCGCGCAAGCTCCGACGGCCGAGGCGGACGATCAAGCGGGCAGCGTTACCATTCTGACGTCTGGCTCAACCGGTGAACCCAAAGCCGTCCAACACGCCTG